>CAYITW010000045.1:0-6991 GCA_964366395.1 uncultured Candidatus Saccharibacteria bacterium | reverse complement strand
AATATTGTCAAAGTCTGCCATTACGGGAATCTCTCTAACTTTTTCTATGATTTCATAAAGGGGACTGCCTTTTGTTCTAGACAAATCCGCCATCGCCAGATAGCGTTTGATTCTCTGTGCTTCCGCATCTTCTCTTCCCTCCAGCTTCTTAAGTAAAGCTTTCTCTTCTTCCAACGAAATTTTGTATTCTACTCCTTTTGACATACTTCCTAGTCTATTGAAAAATGACCAAAAAGTAAAGATTTTTGCAAAACAAAACCCCGAACAGAGTTCGTACATTTCTGTACGAAATTCTGTTCGGGGCGCTGAGATCACCATCCGGCGATGCAGAACAAACGGTCCTGGACCACCTTTGAAACGCCGGTGATGAAGACGATGTCGGGACCCTGCTTCAACTTGATGAACGCTTTCATCGCGTCCGTCATCCGATTGAACGACATGTCGAAGTTTTCACCAAGCATGTCGTAACCGAAGACGCGGAACGGGGCATTCGGGTTACGGACGACTTCTTTCGGTCGACACCCGCACTCCTCGCCGTACACATGGACGGCGTCGAGAAAACCTTTGTCCTCTCTCTGCTTGCAACGCCACCAGAGAGGGCTCTTAATCCTCGGCTGGAATACGTCTCCGCAATCGAAGCACGCGACGTTGTATAAAGCTTCGGTTTCATTCATGGTTTTTACCATCCTTCTGTGTTCAATTATATCACCTTTAATATTAAAAGTCAACTATATTTTAGGGCTTTAACACTAGAAATCCACTTGTTTTGTATACCTAAATTTGCTATAATTAGGGCTCAAATTATATACAGTATGGCTAAAGAAAAAGAAGAGAAAAAGACCAAAAAAGACTCATACGGAGCGGATGCAATCCAAGTTCTTGAGGGGTTAGAACCCGTAAGAAAGCGACCTGGAATGTACATAGGTACAACAGGTGTAGATGGACTCCATCATCTTATAACAGAAATTTTTGATAACTCTCGCGACGAAGCGATGGGTGGTTTTGCAAACGATATTGAGGTGACGCTTTTACCAAATAATCGCGTAAGAGTTACAGACAACGGTCGTGGAGTGCCGGTAGATATTCACAAACAAACAAAAGTTTCTGCACTGGAGACTATTATGACAACCCTTCACGCTGGAGGAAAGTTTGGTGCTGAAGGTGCTGGTTACAAAGTTTCTGGAGGACTTCACGGAGTTGGAGCATCTGTGGTAAACGCTCTTTCTATTTATTGTAAAGTAACTGTTCATAAAGATGGAGGTGTTTATACGCAAGAGTACTCGCAAGGGAAGAGAAAAGCTGCGGTTAAAAAAATAGATAGTACAAAACTTTCGGGAACGATAGTGGTTTTTGAGCCAGACCCAGCTATTTTTCCAATAATTGAATTTGATTTTAATAAAATAGTTGATCACCTTCGTCAGCAAGCGTATTTGGTAAAAGGTCTCAGAATTACAGCAAATGATGCATCAAAGTACACAGGCAAAATAAAAGAGGAGGATGTTTTCAAAATAGCCGAGCTAGGTCTGGAAATCCCTTCAATGTCTTTCTACTTTGAAGGAGGACTACTTTCACTTGTGAAGTTTTATAACAGCGCACAGAAGCCGATTCACAAAAATATTTTCTATGTTGAGAAAAAAACAAACGAGTATGAATCTGTAGAGGTTTCACTTCAGTACATAGATGATATCTCATGTCGACTACTCGCTTTTGCAAACAACATTCATACACCAGAAGGAGGAACTCATGTAACTGGTTTTAAAACCGCACTAACTCGAACTCTTAACACTTATGGACGAAAAAATAATCTGATTAAAGAGTCAGAGGATAACTTCACTGGAGAAGATGTTTTGGAAGGACTAACAGCTGTTATCTCGGTAAAACTTAGAGAGATTCAATTTGAAGGACAAACGAAATCTAAACTCGGTACTGTTGAGGCACAGAGTTCTGTAAACACAGTTTTTTCAGAGGCATTCACTTACTTCCTAGAGGAAAACCCAGACGATGCTAGGTCCATCATAAACAAGGTGGTTTTGGCTTTAAAGGCGCGAAAAGCTGCTAAAGCGGCAAAGGATTCTGTTTTACGAAAGGGGGCTCTTGAAGGAATGACTTTGCCAGGTAAGCTTGCGGATTGTCAGAGTAAGTCTGCAGAGGACTCCGAGCTCTTTATTGTGGAGGGAGATTCTGCGGGAGGTACTGCAAAGACTGGACGAGATAGAAGAACACAGGCGATACTTCCACTACGAGGAAAGATTTTAAATATTGAAAGAGCTCGTTTGGATAGAATGCTTGAATCCGAGCAGATTAAAAACTTGGTTATCGCACTTGGTACTGCGATAGGAGACACATTTGATATTTCAAAACTTCGCTATCACAAAGTAATCATCGCTACAGATGCGGATGTGGACGGCGCGCATATCCGAACACTTATTTTGACATTGCTTTATAGATTTTTCCGACCACTTATTGATGGAGGATTTATTTACATTGCTCAACCACCACTTTATAAAATAAAGAAAGGTAAAGAAGTTTTCTACGCTTACTCTGATGAGGAAAAAGCAAAAATTGTCGGCAAAGAAGAAGTTGCCGAGATTGAAGAGGTAGAAACGTCTGAAGTGGTTTACGCTTTGGAGGTAGATTATGTAATGTATGTCGCCTCCTCGGCGACCCGCCGAGGAGGCGGGAAATCTAAGACCTCGATTCAAAGATATAAAGGTCTTGGAGAAATGAACTCTGAAGAACTTTGGGAAACTACAATGGACCCTGCAAGACGTATCTTGAAACAAGTAAATATTGGTGATGCAGTTTCTGCTGATAAAGTTTTCGACATCTTGATGGGGACAGATGTGCCAGCGAGGAAGTCCTTCATCCAATCTAACGCAACTAAGGCTAATTTGGATATTTAACTTTACAAATTTATATATTGTGATATAATCTAAACGGGGGTACAATTGAACCACGAACAGGCGCTTCGAAAGACTTTGCAAAACATGGGTAAGTGGACAGCGAAAGCCACGATAGCCTTCATTGGCATAATCATGCTTTGGTTGGGTACAGCTTTACTTCATGACAAGACGAGGATAGTTGAGGCTTTCAGGAATTTTGCTCGAGCATTACTTGAGGTGGGTAATTCAACACTTACCACTTTCCAAGCGGAGCCCGTAGCCATTATTGTGATTTTGGCTGGGGTCTTGATGATGGTTTCTGCTTTGTGGAGTCAGAAAAATGACTAACAAAAAACGCCTGGAGGATCCAGGCGTTTCGTCTATAGCAAAGTCTTATTTTCAGTTTTGATTTCTTCTTTTTCGTCACTGGATGAACCCCGTACCGAGCTTCCTGTCCCGTACCGAGCTTCGCTCTGGTTCTTGGGATGCTCTGGTACTGGGGCTTCTTTTTTTTCCTCTTCTTTTTTTACTTCGCCTGCTGGCTCAGCATCTCCGGCTTCATCGCCTGCGACTTTCGATTTTTCGGTGTAAGTTGCTTCGGCTGTATGATGGTGTGGTTTTTCTGGAACTATAAGGTATGCAATGACGTACGCAACAAGAGCTGGTAGAAAACCAGACATTATTGTTATTAGAACATAAACGAGTCGGAGTATTGTTGGGTCAATCTCAAAATGTTCTCCTAAACCACCAAAAACTCCACCCAAGTATTTGTTGGTACTGCTACGATATAGTTTTTTCATAAGTTTATAACTTTCAGATTTGGCGTATTTCTTCGTTGCTTGTTTTATTTGCTCCACGCGCAGTATTTTTATACAGCTTGGTCACAAATAAAACTTCGCGCCTCGAACTACATCCAAATCCGAAAGTTCTAATTATTATTGTTTGTTAGTAATTTCTGACTGCAGTTTACTCAAAAGCTCTTCGGAAGACAACTGCCCGAGCTGGCCCTTATCTCTAGACTCTAGTGCTACTCCTCCAGCCGTAACTTCCTTGTCTCCTATTACAACCCAGTACGGAATTTTATCGTTTTTTGCTCCACGGACTTTTGTACCCAAATTCTCATCTTCCAAAGCTATTTCAGAACGAATTCCGTTTTCAATAAGCATTTTATGAATTTTTTCAGCATACTCGTTGTGGTTTGTTCTAACAGGGATTACTTTAACTTGAACAGGGGAAAGCCAGAGGGGGAATGCACCACCAAAATGCTCTATAAGGAAAGCCATTATTCTTTCTATTGCTCCGATAGATGAGCGGTGTATGACAGAACTACATAGTTTAGTTTTACCATCAGAGTCTACATAAGAGAGTTCAAATCTTCCGGGGGCAATAAAGTCGTATTGTACGGTGAAGGCGGTATTTTCTTGTCCACGAACATCTTTCATTTGAACATCAATTTTCGGTCCATAGAAAGCGGCTTCGTTTTCTGCCTCTGTAAATTTCACATCTTGGTTTTTCAAAACTTTTCGCAACACTTCTTCTGCTTCGTCCCACGCCTTGTCATCTTTGTAATACTTTTTATCATCTTTTCTATCTCCAAGAGAAAGTTGGTACCAAAAGTCTTCACCCTTTTTAAGACCAAAGACTTCCGCTATGTAAGTAATAAGATCCAGTGCTTTCTGTACTTCACTTCCTGCTTGTTCGTTGTTTGCACACATTATATGGGCGTCAGCTAAACAAAATGAGCGAACTCGGATAAGTCCTGCTAGATTGCCCGATGCTTCATATCTATAAAGCTTTGCCATCTCAGCAATGCGCATAGGTAGTTCCCTGTAAGAATGTGGTTTTGAAAGGTAAAGTTCGTAGTGATGGGGGCAAGTCATCGGGCGAAGCATAAACTCCTCATCGTCAATCACAATAGGCGCGTACATAGTGTCTTTGTAGTACGGATAGTGACCAGACTTTTTATACAAATCTATCTTTGCGATGTCTGGAGTTGAGACGTGTTTGTAGCCACGCTTTATTTCTTCGTCAACAATAAATCTTTCAAGCTCACGTCGTATAGTTGCGCCCTTGTCTGTATAAAGAGGGAGACCTTTGCCAACCACATCAGAAAAAACAAAAAGTCCCATCTCTTTGCCGATAGCCCTGTGGTCGCGTTTATCTAATTCGTTATCCATGATTTATATGTTAGCTCAATTTGACATTCAAGTCCATTTTGATTAAATAAGGCTCGGGGGTTCTTATGAGTTTGAGATTGGCGCGAATTATTACAGCTCTGTCGATTCCTGCATCTATTGCAAGTGCGACTTGTGTCACAGTTGGTTCCAGACATAATTCGGTAGCTGCAGGTTTTATTGCAGGTATGATTTTGGGTGCGACTGTTGTTCTTCAGGTGTGGGCAACAGGGCGTTTGACCGAAGAACTAAAAAAAGCTACTCAGAAATGAGTAGCTTTTATTTGACACAAATTTTGGGTTCTGATTTAATCAAGCGGGAGATGTGATGCATCATTTTCTTTCTCACCATGCTAGATTTAGGAACCTCATCGGTCTGGAGATTAAAGAACGCGATTTGATCTACATTCTAGACCATGGTCTGTATCTGGAATGGAATGCGTTTGGTAAGGCAAAAAAGAAACTCTTTTTTAGCGGACCTGATAATTGGTTCTGTATCGCAGTTTGTTATAGGAAAGGAACTGTAGCAACTGTATACAAATACGATCCTAGTTTAGAGGGTCGCGGATCAGTCTCGTCGGCTAAATTGTCTAAGGCAAGAGAGTTATACGAACTTTCAAAAACAATGAATCCGCAAGAAGCTCTTGCTGAATTCAGAAAAAGGCATGGTTTAGTAGAAGAAGTTCAAGGTGAAGTTGTAAAAATATTTGCTGGTATTGAGAAGTCAGACGGCAAAGTGATTTTTACAGGTAATTTTTGTAAGTTAAAGCTTACAGATATTACTTCGGAAACAATAGTACAGGTAATTTGGGAGAAGTTAAAGCAATTAGTTTCTCCTGACGATAAGGTAACTTCGATTTATTTTTATACAGGCAGTGATCGCGAAAAAGCAGAAAAGCTCAGTCTGACCGCTTTCATACCTGTTTTTTCAGAGTTCTTTCTAAAAAGTCCCACATAATAGTGGGACTTTTACTTATCCACAGGTAGGGTATTGACTGGTGAACTGCAGTTCACTTACAATGAAGTTATAACAAAAAGTACATCCGCCTCAACGGCGGATCCGCCGAGGAGGCGGAAATTAATTATAAAAACATGACAAAACAAAGTTTAGAAAAAGCATTGAGGAGGGAGTTGGAGGTTTTAAATTTGAGAATAGATGAGAAGATTATTCGAGGTCTTTCTTATGCAAAAGAAGCAAGGAGACATAAATATGTTCTCTCTAGCATCCGCAGTATGAGACAGAGTTCGAGTTGGTTTAGTAGTCCATTTAGTTTCATAAGTTAAAAAATATGTACGACGAAAAATACACAACATACAAAAATAAGATTCTAGATTTTTATCGAAAGAACAGAAGGATGCCTGGATACAAGGAGATTATGAAGCTTGTTGGTTTCAAATCTAAAAATGCTGTTTACAAACTCCTTAATAAAATGGTGGATGACGAGGTTATAGATAAAGATTCCGAAGGTCGCCTGACTCCTATGAAAATTTTTGGACAAATCCCACTCTTGGGACTAGTTGAAGCGGGGATACCAACTCTTGCTGAAGCAGACCAATCAGAGTCACTAAGTATTGATGATTATTTCTTGGGAGATAAAAAAGGTCCGACGTATTTACTTGAGGTTAAAGGGGATTCGATGATTGATGAGGGTATTCGTGAGGGTGATTTAGTCTTAGTGGAACGCCGAGGTGACCCAAAGGACGGAGACATTGTCATTGCAGAAGTGGACGGTGGTTGGACGATGAAGTATTTCAAGAAAAAAGGGAATATCATTTATCTAAAACCGGCAAACAAAAACTATTCACCGATTTATCCACAGTATGATCTAAAGGTCGCCGCCATTGTCAAAGGCGTAATCCGAAAGTATTAAAACTTCCAAATCTGGCGAACTCCTCGTTCCCAAATTAAAAATTCTCGTCACCTTAGCACTAACTA
>CAYITW010000044.1:0-7000 GCA_964366395.1 uncultured Candidatus Saccharibacteria bacterium | reverse complement strand
AAGCAATCAGAGGTTCCAAATATAATAAATGAAGCTACAACGACTCAAACAAGTACTGGGACCATAGAAACTAGTACAGGTATTACTAATGTTGTAGGTACAGGAAATTACACAATAGAACAAGTCGGAGGCACAGAAGGCAAAGGTGTACCACAACCAGTGCCAGATTTAAATAGAAAAGTTACAGTTTCTGCTGGAGCCATGGTTTCTGCTGAAGCAAGTACATTTGCCACAGAAAAAATTTTGGCATTACAAGCACAGTTGAAAAAAGATACATCAGATTTTAAGGCGTGGATTAATCTGGGTATTTATCAAAAAATGGCAGGGGATTATCAGGGCGCGATTTTATCATGGAAATATGCTGGCAGGTTGTCTCCAACCGATTATATTTCTCTAGGGAACTTAGGTAACTTATACGCTTACTTCTTGAAAGATAATGGTCAAGCAGAGGTATATTATAATCTAGCTATAAAAAATGGTTCAACACAAGCTTATCTATATACACAACTTGCTGAAATATATAGAGATATTTTCAAGGATTTAGATAAGGCTAGAACCATAGTAAACACCGGTCTTTCAAAGATTCCAAATGACCCCAACCTCTTACAACTTCAAGCTAGTCTTTCCTCATCAAGTTAGTATTACTTTATGGACTTTATAGACTTTTAGCTTTAGACTTAATATATGTCCCACCACAAGAGTACTTCTTGCTTTTATAATTCGCTCCGCTCATAATAAAACAATGTCGCAATACTTCGATAAAGATTTTCTTAAATTTTTTCTCGGATTTATAGCTATTATTTCTATTAGCTTAGTTATTATTTTTGCCACTCGGTTTTACGAAGAAAAATCAAAAGTGCAAACAGCAAATGTAATCGAAGCCACAATTAAAGATTAATTTTATCTAATACTATGAAAAGGATAATTTCTTTTCTCGTTTTATTTCTAATTATCACAAGCTCAGCGGAGGCCCAAGTTTCCCAATTTGTCTTTATAACAGAACCTCAAACTGTTCCAGTCAGTACACAGTCTGGCACTATAACCGTGCAGTCCCAGAACGCTGGTGGGGTTTCGGAGGACATAACAGAAACTCACGATTTAGTATTTACTTCCACCTCTCCAACAGGTCAATTTTTTAGTACAACAGGCAATCCTGTTTCCACGACCATGTCTAAAAACACGGCAAATAAAAATTTTCTGTACCAAGACTCTACCCTCGGAACTTATACGTTGACAGTAACAGCTACGGGAAGAACAAGTTTGCAATCATTTTCAGCTAATCAACAGATAACTGTCGGTGGAGAGTCTAGCTCGTCTTCAAATAGTACAACCACAGTAGAGCAAACAAGTACAACAACTACAACCAATGAGTCAGGCCCGACTCAGGTTAACACAGCAGGTTCTGCTCACAGCAGTCCTGCTCCCCTAAGTAGTACTGAGAACAAGATTGAGTTTGAGGTTTCTGCTGGGAGAGACAGGTTAACAGCAGTAGGAAACCCTGTCATTTTTGTTGCTAGCCCTACTAAACTACAAAATTTGTCAGAACAAGCTATCACATATAAATGGTCCTTTGGTGACGGCTCCACCCTTCTTGGTAAAACTGTTACTCACAACTATAGACACGCGGGGGATTATGCAGTCGTTCTAAATGCTTATGGTTCTGATAAACAAGCCGTAAGTCGTATAGATGTAAAGGTGATTTCACCTTCAATTTTACTACACAGAGTTTCTGATGGTATTGAAATAGAAAATAAATCTGGGTCAGAAATAAATTTAGGGGGATGGAGTATTGCAAGTAATAACAAGTCTTTTGTTATACCAGAAGACACTCTGGTTTCGACTGGGAAGAGGGTTGTTTTTGCAGATGAGACTACAGGAATAAATAGTGCCAATATAGTACTTTCAAATCCAATAAAAAAAATTATTGCTAATCTTGAAGTAGATAGCGGTTCATCCGAAGTCGTCACCACCTTTCCAGAAATTAAACTAAGTGAGATACAAACAAAAATAAATGAAGTTAAAATGACTTTAAATAATATTTCTCCTACTATTCCAAGTGATAACACAAAGGCGGCTTCTGTCCAAAAAGTAGAAGTGGTAACAAAACAACCTGAGCAAGAGAGACAGGAAGCGCAGGATGTTCCAGATAAGGACTCAAGTCAACTAGCTAATGTTATAGAAGTTTTCGAAGCACCAAAAGATCCTGGACTGATTAGCAGTATTTTCAGTTGGCCTGTTCGGGGATTTAATTTTATCCGTCATTTGTTTGTAGAGAATTGACAATTATTTTATTTAGTATAATCTAGTTGCATAAGGTCAAAGACAATAGGCAACCATAAGCCCTATCGAGATTTTTCTTCACTTATATAGTGAAGAACTCAATTTTAACCTTAGGTCGGATTATAATTATAAGTAAAAAGTTGAAAATTGAAAGTTATCAAGGAGTGCAAATGCATTTACTTTTAACTTTATACTTTCAACTTGATAACTAAATTCATGGCTGTAAATAAAGAAAAAAAGGGGGAGATCCTAGCCAAGTTGAAGAAAATCGTTAAAGATTCCGCTTCAATAGTTTTCATCAACTTCCACTCTCTTCCTGTTTCAGAATCAACAAAGATTAGAAAAGCTTTAAGGGAAAAAGGAGTTGGTTATACAATAGCCAAGAAAACTCTTACAAAGAAAGCCTTATCTGAAGGAGGGATAGCTGGTGAGATGCCAGAGATGCTTGGGGAACTGGGTATAGTTTACGGCACAGATCCACTAGACTCTGCTCGGGAGATTTATACTTTCCAGAAGTCACTGGAAAAGAAAGTGCAGATTGTTGGAGGTGTTTTTGAAGGAAAGTTTATGACCAAAGATGAGATGGTTTCTATCGCTCAAATTCCGGGCCTTAAAACTCTTCAAGCACAGTTTGTTAATCTTATTAACTCACCAATACAACGTCTAGTTATCGGACTCAGCGAGATCGCAAAATTAAAAACGTAATTATTATTAATAATTTTAACTTTATGGAAGAAACAACAAAAACAGTAGATACTCCAGCAAAATTTAAAGCTGTGGTTGAAGCTATAGAAAAAATGTCAGTTTTGGATTTACACGAACTAGTAAAACACCTAGAAGAGAAGTTCGGTGTTTCAGCGCAAGCTACTGCTGTATCTGCGCCAGCAGGAGGGGCAGGAGCACCAGCAGGTGACGAGAAGTCTACTGTTAACGTAGAACTTACAGATGGGGGAGCAACAAAGATCGCAGTTATTAAAGTTGTTAAGGAAGTTCTAGGTCTCGGTCTTAAAGAGGCAAAGGATTTAGTAGATGCAGCTCCAAGTATGCTTAAGGCAGATATGAAGAAGGAGGATGCTGATGCTTTCAAGAAGAAATTAGAGGAGGCGGGAGCTAAGGTGACATTAAAATAAAAACAAAAAGACCCGCAAGGGTCTTTTTGTCAATCCTTGTTTTTTATGTAAAGTTGCTATAATCGCCAATATAGACAAATAATATGGAAACATTAAGTAAACTATTCGGTTCGGAAAACAAAGTCAAAATAATGAGACTATTTCTTTTTAATCCTGACCAAGTTTTCAATATTTCCAATATTGCTATTCGTGCCCAGACTAAATCTTCTAAAGTTCGTAGTGAGGTATCTCTTTTAGAAAAAACAGGGTTAGTTAGAAGGAGGAATGGCGGGAAAAAGAAAGGTGGTCAAGGATTTGTTTTAAATAAAGAATTTCCATATCTCACACCTCTACAGAACTTTTTAATCAACGTGGAGCCTCTTAATGCAAAAGAGATAATAAAAAGGGTAAGTAAGTTGGGGTCAATAAAATTGCTCATAATTGCAGGAGTTTTCATTCAGGAGCCCGAAAGCAGGCTAGACATCCTTATTGTCGGTGATGGGGTAAAAAAGGCTAAACTAGAAAACACCATTAAAATACTAGAGTCAGAGATAGGAAAAGAGCTAAGATATGCTTATTTTACAACAGAAGATTTCAAATACCGCCTAAGTATGTTTGATAAGCTTATTCGGGACATACTAGACTACCCACATAAGAAGGTTTTAAACAAGCTAGGAGTGCTATAACCTACAGTTTTCTTATTCACAGGTATCTTCTCTAGAGGTGGAAATTGCCAATATCTGTATGGTATAATATAGGCATTATTCATTAATATAGTTAATATGATTCTAGATACATGGGGTCAAGTTTTGAATACTTCTTTCCAAAATCTTTGGGCGGGAGTTGTTATGTTTATTCCAAACTTGATTGTTGCATTAGTTATTTTAGCAATCGGTTGGGCCATAGGTGCTGCGATTGGAAAAGCCATCGCTCATCTTGTGAAGGCGATAAAGTTTGACGAAGCATTGAACAGGGCAGGTTTTGGAGATTTTGTAAAAAAATCTGGCCTCAATCTCAATTCTGGTCATTTCTTGGGCAGTCTAGTTAAATACTTTATTATTATAGTATTTTTGATTGCAAGCTTTGATGTTCTTGGTTTAAATCAAGTAACAGCTTTTCTACAACAGGTTGTTATTGGCTACTTACCACAACTAATCATCGCAGTTCTAATCTTACTCGTTGGAGCAGTTGTTGGAGACGTCTTATCACGAATAGTAGTAGCTAGTGCAAGAACAGCTAGTTTGTCACAAGCAAACTTCCTGGGAACAGTTTCAAGATGGGCTGTTTGGGTGTTTGCAATACTAGTTGCTCTTTCTCAAATGGGAATCGCAGGAGCTTTCATACAAACTCTTTTCACAGGATTTGTAGTCGCAGTTTCACTTGCTCTTGGACTTTCATTTGGACTTGGGGGACAGGCGGCGGCGGCTAAGGCTATCGAGAAGGTTCAAAGTGAAATCTCTCACCACTAAGAACACGATAAAATTACTTCATCTGCGTTGTTGCGGTTCAAGTTTGTTCGCTCACCGTACTACTGTACGACTCGCTCTCAAACTCTCCCGCGCCTAGCATCTGAATCAATTTTCTCGGTTCTGCAAAAACTGCCACTCGGCAGTTTTTTGTTTGACTATAAAATATGCGAGTGCTAGTTTTAGAGGAGAGAGAGGGGTATCCAATGCAGGTGAATCAGTCTTTTCGTCGTAGAAGGACATCAGATCCAACAGAACACGGTATTTGGGGAAATGACACCGTTGAAAATATGCTCAAAGAATTTCCACAACTTGAGAAGCTTGTGGGAGCTTTACAGAAAGAGTCGATTTGGTCATTAAGGAATCCATACAGTACAACATGGAGTGCACTTTTCTTTGTTGATTACATTGTGGGTATTTCGCCCAGGATTTCACTACAGATGCAGCCGGCTCGGCAAACCCTCGTTGTTCCAAGTATGGATATTCCGTCCTTAACTTATACGCCAACTTTGCGTGATGTTGAGAGGCATATCATTTGTAATATTCGCCGAAGATAACCCTTCTACAAAACCGTTCGCAAGGACGGTTTTTATATAATGTTGACGAAAACTAGTTTTTGAGGTAGTTTGTTTTATGGAGGTCACATGATTGAAGTGAAGACACACCCAGAAGTTAAACTTGTTGGTGTTGGCTGGTTTACATTCCACCGCATGAGAAGGGTTGTGAGAGATTTCACACTCTTTGCTGTTTCTCTGTTTTGCGCTCTTTGGTGGCTTGAGAATGCTGACTGGCGTCATCCAGTTAGTATTCAGAAAGACCTGATGATGCGTTTCATTCATTTTGTGAAGGATGCGGTATGGCCATACCTTTCAAAACCAACAGACTGGGTTTTGAGTGCAACTTTTGTTGCAATCCCGTTTGTGCTCTTGGCTGCGGTAGTGTGGAGTTTCGCTGACCTACTCTGGTCACTCTTCAGTTCTCGAGGGTCTCGGAGATACAGGAGACCGTTCTAACATTTCCGTGAACCGTTCGCAAGAAGGTCTACCCCGTAGTGAGCTGTGCTCTACTACGGGGTTTTTCTTTTATAGACAATAATAATTATTTGTGATAAAAATCAGTGGGAGGAAAACTTGGGTATACAAAACAGATTGATTTGGACAACTGACGATGAGATTCTTTATCTCAAAGAAATTGGCACTTTTCGTTCTGGCGCAAAAAGACAAATGAAACCAGCCGAAAAGATAAGGCTCCTCGAGAAATATCGAGAGTCAATGAAGAGTCGGACAGGGTGGGGCAAGCTTGACCCCGTCATGTTGGGGTCGGCAATTGACCTTATGATTCTCGATTTGACTGTCGAGAGTGCAAAAGCGGAGCCGAAAAGTTAAACTGTCGCCGGACTTCAAGTTCGGCGATTTTTCTATTTCCAACAATTTATGTGTTCTATACAAGTCGTGTTTTGTGGCTGTTTTATCCCCAGTTTGTTAGATATTAAAGGATTTGACACTACTCTTGCCTTCCTATATACTCTTATCCATTACAGATATGTTAAAAATTAACCTAATTTCAAAGCGGTATAGATAACCTTGCTTTTTAGCTTGTTGTCCGAAAAGTCCGCCGAGAAGGCGGACTTTTAAATATAATAGTCCGCTTACGCCCGAAGGGCGATTAGTATTCTTAACAAAGAATTCTGTACGTAACTTGAAAATATTCCCAAAAGTTTAGTGGTACTAAACTTACGGGTTCATTCCGCCAGACCGTTTTCTGAGGTCTTGATGTCTAGGCGGTTGTTCCTTTCTGACTTTATTGAGAAGTTGGAAAGGATCAGGTAAAAAAGTAATTGAATTTTGTCCAGATGCGAAAGCAGATGGTAACAAAATTCTAATGCTGAGTACTTCTGTTTAGAAGTACGAAGCGAAGTAAAAGTAGAATTTTTCTGGCTGTGTAAGCGGTCAGCGAAATTCAAACTGTTATGTAATTAATTTTATGTAACAGGATAAAGTAAAGATTTGAAATTGCGAGTGGTCGCGATTTTAAATCTGTGGTTTTTAAATTTCCTAATGGGAAATTTAAGAGCGTATGGTGGATGCCTTGACTCAAAATGGCGATGAAAGACGTAGCATGGCTGCGATAAGTTTCGGGGAGGTG
>CAYITW010000043.1:0-7015 GCA_964366395.1 uncultured Candidatus Saccharibacteria bacterium | reverse complement strand
AAATTGAAAAAAGATAGTACTTGTTAAAAAGTCACTAATATGTTAATAATATGTGTATAAGGTGTGAATAATAAAATTTATAAGTACAACACACTTTCTTGTCAATGAATTTTTTTACAAACATAAAATAAAATGTCAAAAACATATCAACCAAAAAAGAGAAAAAGGGCTAAAACACACGGTTTTTTAGTTAGAAATAAATCTAAAACTGGAAGGAACACGATACTTAGAAGACGAAGAAAAGGACGTAGAAAAATTACAACGGTTTAATTTATGCTCCCAAAAAACAGGAGGTTGGCAAGAAGAGAGTTTCCACAGATATTAAAAAACGGAACAAGACACAACTCCCAGAACCTTTTAATGTATTCAGTTTTTGATAATGTACAAAAAAGCACTAAATTTTCTTTCTCAATCTCAAAAAAAAATAGCAAGAGCTCGGTTGAAAGAAACAAACTTCGTCGGTGGGGGTATTCTGTAATCACAAAACACATAAAAGAAATTAAACCAGGGTTTTTATGTTTTTTTTCTTTTAAAAAAGGATCTGTTAAGACCGAATTTCAGTCTTTAGAGAATGAAATTCTAGGGTTACTTTCTGTTTCGGGTGTGATATCATAAACCCCATGGTTTGGCTTTTTCACACCCTCATATCAGACCCTCTTTATAATGGATTAATTTTTCTTATGGACACCCTCCCTTTTTTTGACGAAGGGGTTATAATTATTATTTTTACTATTATCGTAAAACTGGTTCTTCTTCCACTATCTATCAAGGCGTCCAGAGCCCAGATTCAAATGAAAGGAACCGAAAAAGACCTACAAATAATTAAAGAAAAGCACAAGGACAACAAAGAGGAACAATCTAGAAAAACAATGGAGTATTATAAAGAAAAAGGCATCAACCCTTTTTCTAGTATATTTATACTGATTATTCAACTACCAATCCTTATTGGTCTTTATCGAATTTTTCTCACTTCGGGTTTACCAGAAATAAACCAAAACCTTTTATATTTTTTTGTAAACGCCCCCGATCCGTCTACAGTAAACATGACTTTTCTATACTTTATTAATATTACAGAAAAAAGCATAATCTTAGCACTATTAGCGGGCATAACCACGTATTTTCAAGTTAGTTTATCAACAGGAACACAAAAGGACTCTTCTCCTACTACAGGAATGCAGGGCGATTTAGCTAAAGCAATGTCCTTACAAATGAAATATTTTTTTCCAATACTCATGGTTTTTATTGCCTATACTATATCGTCAGCAATTGCTTTATACCTAGTTACAAGCAACATTTTTGCAATTGTTCAAGAGATTTATATAAAAAAGAAATACCACAAAAACGTTGCTGTAGTGTAAAAAACATATCAAGTTTAATTTCTTTAAATATTACTACCCAAGTCTAAACTCCATAGAGTGTTATCAATTTTGTTAATAAAAATCAAGTACTGGCCATTTTCAGATATTATTGGTTTATAAACATCAATTACCTTTCCAGAATCAGAAGTTAAATTAGTCACGATTCCAGAAACATTATTTTCAATTGCATAGATCCAAATATCGTCACTAAACGAAACAAACCCCATATACCAGTCAGTTAAACTAGAGCTACCAATAGCTTGTTTGGGTACTCCACAATAAATAAAATCTACATCCTTCTTGCTCCACGCACACTTTTCAGGAAATGTTGCCGGAACAACTTCTGTGTTTATTTTGTTTTTTACATCAAAAACGGACATTTTATTGTTGCCTTGGTTAAGATACAAAACTTTTGTTGCAAGAGTGTTTACAAGAGTTGAAAGACCCAAAACATCCCCTAAGATTTTCTTTACTTGACCTGTTCCCGTATCAACAAAATACAAAAACCCTGGAAAATTCTGGTGCGGTTTGGTTGTCAAAGCTACAGTTTTTGTATTTACAAACTGAGAATTAACTTCTTTGATTGGCGAATTCCAAATGAGTTTTTTGTTTCCTCCACTAAAATTGGAAACATATCCATTCGAAAAGTTATCACCTTGCATTAAATAAAACACATTAGTATCAAATACAGATACATCACTAATATTTTCTGGAAAGATTATTCCAGAAATAGTGTTGTCTGCTTGTGGTGAGGTTGTCGAATCCATTGTTGTGCCAACCTCCTTCACTGTTAGTGAGTATGTGTCAACAGTCATATCGTCGGCTTTTAGATATCTAGTTATAAGGGAATTGTTTTTATTTCCCCAAACAGCATCATACACAACAGGGATGGTTGTATTGGAAATTCTCCCCTGTTTTGGTGAGAAAAGTTCAACCTCATATATATGACCAGTAGCCTTTTCTATGAAACGCACCACTGTTCCAGCTTTAACATCCAAAACCCCTGCTCCTGCCACAGGAACAAAAGAAAGTTGTCTGAGTTTTTGTGTATAGTTTGGCTGTAATGGAGGTTGTTCCTCAAACCCGCTACCCTCTTCCTCATCAGTTGAGGTTGCAGATTCCCCACCAAAAGGAAAAAAATTCCTGAAGATAGATAGTCCCCCACCAGGGTTTTCGTTGTTGTTTTTTGGAACAATAAAATAAAAAGCAACTAGACCCAAAAGCAGTATAATAAGTACTATTGAAATTATTATAATAATTTTCTTAGACATAAATTTAGTTAAATACTACATGATAGTGGGCGCCGGTCGAGGTTCCGTTAGGATTTCCTCCTAGTGGTTCATATACAAAAGTTACGAAACGATAACTTGCCCCAAAAGTCTGTTTTAATGTATAAGTATTACCGATTATTGTGGCATTGTTTTTTAGATAGGTGGTTAAATTAGAGGTTGGGCTTAAATCTACTATAGCTCTACCAACCCCATGGGTTGCGTGTCCATCTTCTGTGCCACCAGTAACAATAACACCACAAGCACACTTGCTTATCAATTCTATTAGTCCAGCCTCCGCTCTAATAGGCAAACCATTAACATTTGTGCAGTTTGGTTGTCCATGATTTGCACACATCGCTTTGTTTATAGTTATACCTTTAGCTAGTAGACGTGCTCTTATTACCGCATCATCAGCTTGTTCCTGGGCTGTCATAGGCGTTACTACAATAGCACTGGGTGTAGAACTTGCTGCACTTGGAACAGGGATATCCAAGCTGAATGTAAGAATTTGCGGGTTAATGGTGTATAAAATAGCCCACGCACCAATAACAAGAAGTAAACCCCAAACTGCATTTTCTATATACTCCCTGCCCTGCGATTTACCAGTAATAGCATCCGAAGTAGCATACATAACTCCACCAAAAGTAATCATCATAAAAGCTAAAACAGCAGCTATTCCGATACCCAAATTAAAGACTGCAGGGAGATAAGTACTAAGTTTTGTTGTTGTTGTGCCAACACCCTGTCCTATTCCTGGAAGGGGGGCTAGAACTGTATAATTTTCGTCGATAGCATAAGTCGTAGAGTAGAACGAAAAAAACACCACAAGAATGAGTGAAAGTATTATTATTTTTTGATGTTTTGTTTTCATAATATTTATCAATTATTATTTTCTCCAAACATTAAACTAAATTTAGTAGAAGAAAGCTGAAGTATTTTATTTGCATTCTGAACAGATAAAGAAATGTTTGATGTACCAGAAACTCCCTCGTTTTGTCTGAAAACCCGCGTTGTCTGACTATAGTCGCTATCAACAGGAACTGCATTTATAAACCATTTATACAACAATCCTGAATGAGAATTAGCTGTTCCAAAAAAGAAGGGAATACCTATAACTGCAATTTCTTTTGTTTCGAGTGTTTTGATACCAGAAAGAGCATTTTGAAACTCTATACCATAAAGAGGATTTTTCTCATAAAAAACTACAAAAGGGTCTATTGGAGAAACAACAGTTCTTGCGTATCCAGAAGATTCATTTGTTGGAGTGGTGACCTCAACCTCTACCTCGATTGGTCTTGATATGAGTGAGCCGGTAAGTGTGTAAGTATCTTTACCATATCCAGATAGATTTTGTTTAACAGAGCCATTAAGTTTCCATACATATACTAAATTTTTCGGAGATATTTCCCCCCCGTTTCCAGCAGTTATATGAGGAATAGCAACAAAAGTTATTTTGTTTTGGTGTGCAAATAGAGATTTACCTTTATAAAAAGGTGCCACAAAACCACTACTTTGCCAAATCAAATCAACACTTACTGGTTTAAGTTTATATACACTTTGCACAGTTTGTCCCTCTATTGTAAAAACGCTAATTTCTAAAGTAGTTGTGGTGTTCATGTCTCCAGTGGTAAAGCTAAATGTTTTTTCTCCAATACCTTTCATTTTCTCAACACCATTAACTTTCCACGTAATTGCTGCAGAGTTTATGTTTGTTGCATAACTTGTCAAGGAAACATAAACCACCTCGTTTGGTCCTGGATTCTTCGGAATCATTTCCACGTTTATTTCAGGTTTGTATAGATCTTCAAACTGAGCAAAAGCAGGAGTGCTAAAAACAAATATAAACGACACAAATAGTACAAAAAATGATATATACTCGAAGTATTTCATTGATTTAATTATACCACGGGCTCTACTCTTTTATGGTAAGTGTTTATACACACTAGGATTTTCGTTCCGAAGGTTTTACAGTCTTTTTCTTTAAGTATAGACTACCACTTTTATCAACCTTATAAATGTTTTTTAGCATTTCTGGCGTCATCTCTCGGATCACTTTTCCAGTTTTTTCGTCAATTGGTCGGTTAGCATAATGTATGCCTCTAACCACATCCCCCGTTACGGGATTTTTATCACCTCTACCAGGCATTGACTTATCTGCTTCAAAAATATAATTATCACTATCTTTTTGCGCGTACGAAAGATCAGGGCTTCCTTTACTGAAAGAAGGAAAAGGAGTCGGTCTGCCTCCAAGATTAAAACGTCCAACCATTTTAGTTGGTGTTCCAGTAGGAGAACTCCTTACAACACCCGTTTCCTCGAAATCCTTGTACCCCGCTTCGTTTATCACTCTATAGTAATTATTAGGGTCAAAGCTGTGGTTTTCCAACTTTTGCCAATCACCTTCCTCTTTTTGTCCAGATTCTTTCCAGTTTTTTGTTACAGGATAATTTGTTTGACGAGTGGAGACCATTTCTTTCCTAGTATCATCTACAAAAGGAACACGGGGTGTTTGAGTTTGCATTGATTTCACTTTCCCACCAACAGCCATAGCCCCTTTGGCTAAAGTGGGATGTTTCTCGGCCATCTCCTTTATTTTCGTTGTACCTATTAGGTAAACCACAACACCAGTCCAAGCAGGCAATAAGTTGAGATACGGAATCATTTCCAAAAGACCACCCGTAGCCATAGCAGCCAGTCTTTTTGGGGATATCATCTTTATCCCATACATCATAAACCATAAAAAGAACGTCAAAAAGGCGAACAAACTAAATATATCGGCTATGGCATTTCCGACAACAGGTATCCAGCCGATTATTATCTGTATGACATCAAAAAAAAGAGCAGTGCCTATCATTAACATGGCGATCATGTCTGGAATAGCTTTTTTCTCTTTTTTCATTGTATTTTTAAAATACCCAACATTTATTACCCACTGTTTTCTAATTCACTTTTTGCTGCTTTGATTTTCAAAATCTGTGAAGGGTCAGACGTAATTATTTGTTCTTCTGTATACGAAGCTATGATTTTTATAGCTACGTGTTTAAGACCCGCAAAGAAAATTCCTTCACCCACACTTGATTCAAGAAGCAGATATTTCTCTTCATCAGTTAAATTAAATGTTTTTTGTAGTTTGTCCATAGAAGTAGCTGACTGTTTCAAAAGGATTTGTATGGATGAGTTGGTAATAATCGGAACACCATAAGGAGACTTCATAAAATCATCAACATCTTGAGTAATCGTCGCTAGACCTAAGTAGTATTTTCTACCTCTTTTAGCAAGTGAGAGAAGGAAAGAAGCAGTATCTTCAGACTTCATCATCCACCAAGCTTCATCTATAACCAAAAGTCGCTTTTTAAGTTTCTTTCTTATCATGTTCCATATATAGTGCATGATAATATACATAGCTATCGGTTTAAGTTCATCTTCCATATCTCGCAAAGAAAACACTACAAACTTTTGGTTTATGTCTATATTACTAGGCTTATTTATGAAACCAGACCATGTTCCACGAGTGTACTTTGTAAGCCTCTGTGCCAAAGAATCACCTCCTTCCATACCAGAAAGAACCAGTTCAAAATCAGACATAAGAGGTGGTTCTACATTTTCAAAATTAGAGTCCGCTGTTATATCTTTCAACGCATAAGTTTCTGTAATTGCTCGGTCAATAATCGCATCTTCCTCTGGCGTCAATCCTCCCATCATAATACGAAACAAACCAACTAAATGTATTGTGTTTGAACGCAGAACGCTAGCAAAAGACTCATCTTCCCCAGGAATTGTAAGTTCAAAAGGGTTAACATGGTGTTCAGAGTTTAAAGAGATGTTGAAAAATCTTCCACCAACAGCTTCAGCCAAGTACTCGTATTCTCTTTCTGGGTCAAGCACAAGAACATCAGTATCAAACATCAAAGAACGCAGTATCTCGAGTTTGGTTGTAAATGATTTTCCTGCACCAGATTTTGCAAAAGTGATAGAATTGTAGTTTTCTAGTGAAAATCTATCAAATAAGACAAGGGAGGAGTTGTGCCTGTTTATACCATACAGAATTCCTTTATCAGAAGTTAAGTCAAACGACACAAAAGGAAAAAGAGATGATAGCGGAGAAGAATTTAATTTGCTATAGACTTTAAGCTCGTCTGTCCCAATAGGCATAGTTGTCTTGAAGCCCTGTTCTTGTTGAAAAAGTGCTGGTTTAACATAAACAAGTTTTGCTTCAAGAATTGATTTTATTTCAGATTCTACTTTATCGAGTTCCCCTTCAGTGTCCGCATATATCGTCAAATATAAACCAACATCAAAAAGTCTCTCCTGAGCTTGTTGCAGTTGGTCTCGAAGGTTCTCGAGGTCTTGATAGGCGGTATCTAGCATCGGGTTTCTAACAAGTCC
>CAYITW010000042.1:0-7022 GCA_964366395.1 uncultured Candidatus Saccharibacteria bacterium | reverse complement strand
GACTGTTTATACGCCAAATGCCAAAGATGACCTTACTCGTATCCCCCTCCGTCACAAAGGCTGGGACCCAGCATTTTTAGAATATGTTACTCAACTTGAAAAAACCAAACCAGTGATTTTCTGCGGAGATTTAAATGTCGCGCACACCGAAGACGACCTAGCCAGACCCAAAGAAAACCATGCCAAAAAAGGATTTACCAAAGAAGAACGAGAAGGCATTCAAAAGTTTATTGACGCTGGTTTCGTGGATTCTTTCAGATTATTTACCAAAGGCAACGGCCACTACACTTGGTGGAGTCACTTTGCAAACGCCCGCGAGCGAAACATCGGTTGGCGTATCGATTACGTGTTTGTAAGTTCCAAACTAAAACCAAAAGTAAAATCATCCCGTATCCTCCCCTCCGTCCTCGGCTCCGACCACTGCCCCATCGAGCTAGAAATAACTATTTAGTTTCCACTTTCTTTCTCCGCACCAATCCACGCTAACTCGTAAGTTTTTTTCATAGCGTCTGCGATTTCAGCACTTTCTATTATAATCCCAAGTTTTTCACGCCAAGATGCTATCATTACTTTGTTATCATAGATATTTATTTCGGGCGAAAAGTAATATTTATCTGCCGAAATAAGTTTGGATTGCCTTTTTTCTTCCACGTCTTTCATTGATCTAGCTTTTCCGGTGGGAGTTTCGGGAATAATTGCTCTAATTGAAATATTTTTCTCCGCTCTTCGTTTGTAATAAGTTGAAAAATATGTTGGCATTGCTTTGTGCATATCATCCACCGTTGCATAAGCTCTTATTTCTTCACTTGATGTAAGAGTATCTTCATACACGTCTTTCAAACCCTGCATTCCTTCATAAAATCTAACTTTTGGTCTACCCAAAACATTGTGAAGTGATTTCATTTCTGGCAAGATATTTTTTATTTTTTCTAGTTGTTTTTTCTTTTCACTTAACTGATTTTCTAAAAGTATAATTATTTTATCAGGAGATTCTGCGAGATATTCTTGTCTCGGTTCTTTACCAGAAATACTAGCTAACCCTTTTGTAACTAAGTTATCCAAAATATCATAACCTGTCGTTCTGTTGAGACCAGCTTTTCGAGTAATTTGAGTGACAGTTCCCTTACCTAGTTCAAGTAGCACTAAAAATACCCTACTCTCGTTTTCTGAAAGCCCTGATTTTATAAGTGCTTCATAAGGGTTTGTTTTATCTGTATTCATCTCATTTTTCATATAAATCTATTATATTCTATACCTAAATTTGTGTCAAGTTTCTTCCACAATTTCTATTTTATCCTTTTAAAATAGCATATTTTCGTAAAATTTGCTTGACAATATACCTTACCTATGATATTCTTATATCAGAACCGTTCTTCATCAGGGGGTTGATATGGCCATGTCACAGACTCGATATGATGAGCTCAAGGCAATTCTCGAAGATCGTCGCAAGAGTGTTCAGGCTGAGATTGACGCAAGACTTACCAAGTCGCGACCGTCGAACAAGGATGAAGAGGCTTGCATCGTCTACGATATCAATTTCGCGATAATACAGATGAAGGCCGAAACGATTCGCAAGATCGGTGAATGCCTTCAAGGTTTGGAACAGGATAGTTTCGGCTACTGTTTCGGCTGTCGGAACGAGATCGACCTGAACCACCTACGGAACCTTCCATTCGTCGTACGTTGCAAGTCGTGCGAGGAGGCACGAGAGGAAGCCGAACGACGTGAACGTGTCCGCCCGAGAGGTTTCCATTCGGATTTCTAAATCATTTAGAGATTCATCCAACCGGAGAAGTTTATCTCTCCGGTTCCTACCAGAGTATTCAATACATTGAATTTTCTGGCGGGACAATAGGGTTCCGATGTTCTTTCACACAACTTTTTCAGCGCCAAGTGCGCAGGAGAAAACAAAATGACAACCTTCAATATCCTTTGCGAAACCATGATCTCTTCTGCTCGAAACTATGAGCTGAATCTCGAAAATTACATGCAAGGTACCCTTTTGAAGTTATGTTTCCATGTTCCACCACGAGATCTCAAAGCCGAAGTCGAAGGTGAGACCGTCAGCTACTTTGCGAAAAGGTGGCGACTGTTGGGAACTAGGGTGGGTCTCCATGCTTCTGCTGTGGTGCTCAGACTTGAAGATCATGGCGGGGCAATTCTTGAGCTTTACACAGACACCCCCACCAGAGGAATTTCCCCTGAACAGATTCGTCTTTGGGCCGAACAAGAACTGTCTCATCCCACAAGGCGAATCTCACATCTGATGAATTATGATCGGGTTTGGTAAGTCGTAAGTCCGCGCGTCAGCCGGACAAATCAAAAAGCTAGTCGAATTCTCGACTGGCTTTTTCACAAAAGCGAAATTATAAGTTTGTATAGACTTCGCAGGTGTTTTAGAAAATAACGACGAAGATAAAATAAACCTAAAGCTTTATCCAAAAATCCCCGCACCTTTTCCCTCATCCTTTTACATCTATCCCTAGCTATAGCATAATATAGATGTATGGGAGAGATTGAAAAAAGTAACAGAAGAAAAGTTAGACGAGGAGAAATACAAAAGATTGTACTGCAATCCATTAAACTTGCCGGACTTTTAAGCGTGGCTCTGGTTGCACCAAATGTAATTAGTACAATGAAAAAACTTGGACTTCTATCAAACAAACGTCAGAGTGAAATAGTCAGTTCATCTGTGGGGAGATTGGTAAAGAAGGGGCTACTTAAGTTCAATGGGAGATACTACGAATTAACCATAGAGGGTGAAAGAAAATTAAGACAGTTTGAGCTAGTAGATTATAAGCTATCTCCTCCTAAAAAATGGGACAAGAAATGGCGAGTTGTTATTTTTGATATACCAGAGAAGAAAAAAAGAATTCGTGAGCAGATAAGAAATATGTTCATAACCATAGGTTTTCAGCGTCTTCAGGATAGTGTTTGGGTTTATCCCTATGATTGTGAGGATGTCGTAGGTTTATTGAAAGCAGATTTTGGAGTAGGAGGAGATATTTTATATATGATTGTTGATGAAATTGAAGGTGACGTGCGTCTTTTGCAAAAGTTTAACCTAAAGAAGTGATCGCACCAGATCTCTTTCTGTATACATCTATCTCTAGCTATAGCACAAGATAGATGTATTGGAATATTTAGAAAATTTACCAATTAATTTCTTCAGTTCTTTATTTTAACTATAATTATGTCGATACTATGTGGAAGTGAGAAAAGAGGATAGAAAGTAGGATCTAAATTAGAGCCAGAAATCAAACTAATAGAAGAGTTTCAATACTTGTCCACAGTTTTTATATAAATGTCCTTTACAGACTTTTATAAAGGACATACAATAAACTCAGAGTTCAGATTGATGTCCGATAAACCCCGGATATATTTTTGGACAAGTGTTCTTTGTTGTTTGTACTATTTTTGGCGATTGCGCAGTCGCCCCCTTTGAAGTCGTTCTGGTTTTGTTTGAAGTGCGGTGATCAAAATATCCTCACTTTATTACTATTTTTTTGGAGTTCGTGATATTGTATCCAACTTCAACTTTGCTGGTGCGAACTTCTCCCCTCAAACCGCTCAATGATGAGTGACTATTGTGAAGATAAAACAATAGCCATTGATTATTGGGCGGTTTTTTATTAGCTAAAGCTATCAATACGAATATACGAATAATTTCCGAATTTACGAATAAATACGAATGAATTCTGAACGAATTGAACTATTCGTAGCCATTCGTATCATTCGTGCTATTCGTTGATTCGTATGATTATTTTACCCAGTGGCTTGAACGTATTCTCTTTATCTCATCTTCATCAGCTTCATCTCTAGTTTGTTTGCCACTCTCTCCCAGAGCTTTAAGTTCATTAATCGGTAGCAAAACAAGCTCCTTGGCTCTATTTTCTAGGTATTCAGCTGTATTTTTTTTTGGATCTTCCAAGACTTCCTCCAATAGGGCGTGTAGCGTGAAACCAATAACTGGTCCTGGTTTCACACCTACTATTTCCATAAGTCTTTTACCGTCAATTTTAAGCATTCCTACTGAAATCGGATCGCGAAGCGCCTCTTCTATCATCGCGTGATATTTACGGAGTCTGTAAGGGTCTTCTTTGGGCCTACCCGTGCCTATACGGTCACAAATTCTTACACTCATCAAATCCCATATATTTTCTTTTCCAACGTTTACGACCATCCTACGGACCGCAGAGAGGGTGATTTGTTCCGTATCAGAGAAAAACATATGCCATCTGACCAGTTTTACAACTTTTTCAATAACCTTGCTTGGATATTTCAATCTCTCCAGTATTTTCTTTGTTGTACGAGCTCCCAAAACTTCGTGACCGTAAAAAGTCCAAGCTCCTTCACCTTTTCGGCGAGACTCTGGTTTGGAGATATCGTGAAACAGCGCGGCTAATCGGATTTCCAGCGAATAACCTTTTTGAGCTGAATGTTGCGCGGCACGAAGTAAATGCTCAAACACATCATAGGCATGCGTTTTGGTTTGTTCAATCCCAACCCCTTCTTCAAGTTCTGGCACTATATATGAGAGCAAACCAAGCTTTTTAAGGCTAATTAGAGCCATCATTGGCTCTGGTGACATAACCATTTTAGTAAATTCATCTCTTATTCGTTCCATAGATATGTTTTTAAGTAGGTGCGCATTTTCCAAAATAGCTTTCTCTATTTCAGGACTTATCTCAAACGAAAGTTCTGCAGAAAACCTAATAGCTCGAAGCATACGAAGACCGTCCTCTGTGAAACGCGCCACCGGATCCCCTACTGTGCGAATAACCTTGTTTTTTATATCTTTTTGACCATCATACAAATCAACCAGTTCTTTTTTTGAAACAGAATACGCCAAAGAGTTCATTGTGAAGTCTCGTCTCTGCAAATCATCCTCTAGTTTCTGGCTAAATGTAACCTTATCTGGATGTCTGTTGTCGGTATAGTCTGATTCTATTCTATACGGCGTGACTTCAATCACTTTCAAACTTCCCTCTTCCAGCTCCTCGTTCACTATTCCGACAGTCCCAAAGGTGTTTTCATAAAAAGTCTTGGGAAATATGGCTATAATCTGCTCTGGCGTAGCATTAGTCGCCACATCCCAATCCTTCGGTTGGAAATTGTCCATATGGCGCACTTCTTCGTTGGAAACAGAAATATTCTCGTCACCGTACTTCTGTACGCCTCCTCGCCTATTTCTATTTCCGCCTCGAATTGCATCCATCTGTCCAACTTCCAATTGCTGTCTTATAAGATCTCTCACACATCCTCCTACGAGAAAAGCCTCAAACCCAGCTTTTTCTAGATTTTCCGTTACATTTAAAACTTCTTTTGGTATAGAGAAATTATGCATTTAATCATTTGTGCACCCGGGAGGAATCGAACCTCCATAACTGGTTCCGAAGACCAGGACTCTATCCTTTAAGCTACGGGTGCATATTCATTTTAAACCAACCAACCTCTCTTGCTGTTTTTCTTCTATGACAGTTAGCACATCTAACAACGCATTTATCAATTTCCTCTTGAATTTGTGTTATTGAAACTCGATTTCTAATTAAGTGAGAAACAGCTTTGTATTTTGGAATTTCTCCAGTGTGGTCAAACTCCAAAACAGTTATATCTCTTTCTCCACAATCGACACAAGGGTGGCTAATCAAGTAGTTAGCTATATACGTGTTTAGTTGGCTACGGAGGTACCCGTTTCTTTTCCTAGCTTTTGATAAGTAGTACCCCTTGTTCTTATTATAATGATTTTTTATAAATAATCTAGAGCATGACTTACAGTAGGATTGATAAATTCCTTTTGATTTTATTTTAAAATTAAAATCATTTAGCGATTTATTTTGTTTGCATTTTGCACACTGCTTTGTTGTACTCATCCCAATATTCTATAGCAGATGTATTCGAAACACAAGTTTATTTCGAAGTAAATATTGCATTAGTAATTAAAAAATATTAGAATAGCAAAGTAATTTATGCGGGCATGGTTAAGTGGTATAACAGGTCCTTGCCAAGGACCAGTCGGGGTTTCGATTACCCCTGCCCGCACAAAAGTTAGTTTTGGGTGTAACTGAAATGGCCGGAGTGGGTACCAGTTGACCACAACTGGTCGCGAGGCGGGGTTGGCAGAAATTTGTGAGCAACGGCGAGCAAATTATCTGTAGACTTCGATTACCCCTCCCCGTCCGCACAAACTGGGGATAAGCCTGTGGAGATGTGGTTAAGGACAAGTCTTTGACTTCCAGAGCTTTCAGAGACGAATTTTAGTCCTATGTAGTTTATATGGCTTAAAATAAGGGTATTTTAAATAAGACAGCCTAATTTAATCTCTATTTAATCAAATAATCTAATATGTTTCACGTGAAATGGTGGTTAAAGTTACATGTGTAACATACACCACCAAGTTACACGAGTAACATCTAAGTATTTGTTCCGTTAGAGTTTCAGTCACTAATTATGCTAGTATTAAATAATGTTCGGAAAGAATTTTAAGAAAGAGCCTACAGAAAAGCAGAGAATAGGCCAGATTGGTGAGGATTTTGCTTGCCAGTATTTAGAAAAGAATGGTTATAAAGTTCTTGAGAGAAACTATCTTAAGAAGTGGGGAGAGATTGATATTGTGGCAAAGAAGGGGAATAAGCTCCATTTCGTGGAAGTTAAGAGTGTCTCCCGCGACCTCCTATCAAATGTTATTCGTGAAACATCAAATAGTTCAGGAATGCGTCAGAATAATGATTCCTACAGAGCGGAGGATAATATGCATCCTTGGAAGCTCCAAAGACTAGCCCGAACCATACAATCCTACTTACTTGATAAAGACATTCCGGATAATATTGATTGGCAGTTTGATTTGGTAACGGTCTACATAGATGTCCCTAATAATAAACATAATGTCTTTTTGTTAGAAGATATTATTCTATAAAGATTCTCCATTACAAATTTTCCAAGACACGCATAAACCAAAGCTTTGGTTTTGCTATGCTCGTCAATCAAGAAAACAATATCCTCACTCCAGAGCCTTCTCGCAA
>CAYITW010000041.1:0-7028 GCA_964366395.1 uncultured Candidatus Saccharibacteria bacterium | reverse complement strand
AGGCGAATTTTTGAAATATGACTATATTGGGGCACCTTAGTACCACCTAGACCATATAAGCAAGGGTGTTGTTGGTAACGGTGGTTTTAGTCTGCGAAGCAAGAAACTGCTGGAGCTTATTGGAAAAAACTATGAAAAAATAGAAGGTTCTATACATCCAGAAGACCTTTGGATTTGTAAAACGGCACGTCCTTTTTTAGAAAAAAATGGAATAAAATTTGCGACAGAAGAAGTCGCCAGCCGTTTTAGTATGGAAGGTACTCAAAAGTTTGTAGTTTGGAATGGACAATTTGGTTTTCATGGAGGAACTTATACTGATATTTCAAAATGGCTAGATTTACATCCAGAATATAAAAAAGTGTTTAACTGGAAACTGAACGATTTTACTGAATTCATGAGAAAATATCCTGTTTACGATGGCACAACTCACGTACTTAAAAGTAAACCTATTCAAGTGGACACTTATAAAAAACTTTCAAAAGGTGAAAGAAACTATGATTGTCGTATGGACATAGATCTAAAATGGTTGGACGAAATAAAATCAAACCATAAAATAATCTACAAACTTCAGAGAATTTCACTAGAAAAAGTAGGGGTCAAAACATTTGAGCGTAAGGTGGAGAAACTAGAAAAATTTGGTTCAAAAAATGAACTGTTATTAAAATACCCTGAAATACAGATAACTCCATCATTCAACATACCTAAATGGAAACAGCGTTTGGCTCAAATATTCGGTAATATTGTTTATCCAAATAATTCACCCTATACGATTTTGTGGTTCAGTAAAATATAGAATGAATTTATAATCTAAAATCTGTGATATTATACGTAACTTACTATGACTAATATTAAGGAAAGGGGCACATTTTGGTTGAAATGGCTTGGAAAACATGCCAAAACAGACATGGTTTATCTGGCCCATGGTAGTTTCTGGTCAACCCTAAGCCAAGTGGTAGTTTCTTTGTCTTCCTTATTATTAGCTATTGCTTTTGCTCATTTTGTTTCAAAGGAAGCCTACGGACAATACAAATACATACTATCTATTGCTAGTATTCTCGGAACATTTACACTTTCAGGGCTTGGTTTGGCAACTGTTCAGTCTATAAGCAGAGGTTTCGAAGGCACACTTCAATATGCTTTTTGGCAAAATATTAAATGGTCTGCATTATTTTTTATTGGGGCGGTGGGAAGTTCAATATATTATTTTATAAATGAAAATAACACTTTAGGTATATCCCTTCTTGTAATCGGATGCTTGTGGCCATTTTTCACCAGCACAAATTTTTACAGCTCCTACCTTACAGCAAAGAAAGATTTTCGGCGTAACGCAATATATTTTGATATCATTGGAAACTTGTTTCCGTATGTGTGTCTATTCTTAACTATGACCCTGACCAGCGATCCTGTTTGGCTGGTGATAACATATATCGTTTCCAATCTTACAATAGGAATTATCCTCTACTTGAGAATTGTTAAAATATATAAACCAAATAAAGAGGTTGACCCAGAAATGCTTTCTTATAGTAAGCATTTAAGCTTTATTAGTATTCTTACAGGATTATCAGAAAATATTGATAAAATATTGATTTTTCACTACGTTGGAGCAACACAGTTGGCGATTTATAGCTTTGCTATAGCTATTCCAAATCAAATTAAAGGTCCGCTAAAAAATCTGGGCCTTCTTATTCTACCAAAATTCACAGAAAGGACAGATCGAGAGATACGTGTGGGAATGAAAAATAAACTGATGCTTCTACTTGTTGGAAGTGTACTTATCATAACTGCATACATACTTACCGCTCCATATATTTATAATATTTTTTTCCCAAAGTATACGGATTCAATATTTTATTCTCAACTATTTTCACTTTCGCTTATATATATAATATCTATTCCAGCTAACACTTACTTGTCTGCCAAAAAAAAGATAAAAGAACAGTATTTAAACAGCATTTCTGGTGCAATCATACAGATAGTCCTCGTGTTCGTCGGTATCGTCTGGGGAGGACTTATGGGTCTTATCATCGCAAGAATCTCAACAAGATTTATTTGGGCAATTATTGCTATCCTAATATACAATAAAGCTATAAAAGAAACTGCATGAAAAATGATAATAATATTTTAAGCATTGTCATACCAACTTACAAGAGAGTAAAATTTCTCGAGACTATAGTCACTTGTCTGGCAGTACAGATAAAAAAAGATGGGTTAGAAAATTTAATTGAAGTGATTATAAGTGATGATGCTTCAAAAGATGATACAGGAATATATGTAAAAAATGTAAACCAAAATCATAATTTTATTGAAGGTTTTGTTCAGCAGAAAAATCTTGGTGTGTCCCAAAACATTGAATGGTTAATAAAAAAAGCTAAGGGACCTTATGTTCTTATTTGTTGTGATGATGATCTGTTGGCTGATGGAGCTCTAACGTACCTCATTGCTACTATTCAAGAAAAGAAACCGAACTTAATTATAATGAACGCATCAAATATCATATCTCTTGATGATGCTAATAAAAAGTACAAGATTGTACTTCAAAATCGGATGAATATTACTCAAGATGTTTTTATTGAGAACTGGCAAAAAGACAGGGAAAAACTATCTGTGGCTCGTAATTGGTTACATATGGCTAACCTCGCCACCGCAGTCGTTTTTAAAAAAGATATTTTTAATAAAGAATTGGAAACTGCAAAATATTATCTACGACCTGAAAATGTATACCTATTCCAAGCTCCACTCTTAATTGGGATAAGCAAATATGGCAGACTTCTTTTGATTGGACAATGCTTTGTTCTTCATCGAAAAAATGAAACCAACTGGACACGCAATATTCCATTAGAATTTTTTATAGACACACATGATCCAGTAGAAGTTGGAAGACTTTTAAAAAAATATTTGCCTAGTGAGTATAGAGGATACAGGAAACATTGGGCAGCACTTCTTATGGGTGGACTTATATCAAAAGCGAGCGCTGGAATAATGGTACGGAAATTCGCATGGAATGCTCTACTAAAAAATCTAAATATTTTCCCTGAAAATATTCAATTTCTTTCCATGACTATCGCTCCCAAATTAGTAACAAAAATATCTCCGAAATTACGAAAATATAAACAATCGATTAAAGGAAATAAATGATATGGGCATTATGAATAAAATTAAAAAAGCATGGTTTGTATTAACACATGAGGGGTTTGACTCATTTATTAGAAGACTTGGGTGGATTTACACTCTTTGGAAAAAATTTGCAGTAAGAATTCTTATATACCCATATGCCAGTTGGAAACTACCAAAAGAGTCAGTAAAACAACATTCTGTAAATTCAGTTATTAGTTTGATATTTAACAAATTTGGAAGTATCTTTGCTCCACAACAAGTAAAATCAGAAATAGGCGGTTTATGTGAGATTATAGAAAAAATTAAGCCTAAAACAGTTCTTGAAATAGGCACAGCCACAGGAGGTTCCCTTTTTTTATTTTCACGTTTTTCTTCTTCCAACGCAAATATTGTTAGTATAGATTTACCTAAAGGAGCTTCTGGTGGATTTTACGCTAAAATGGCAGAGTCTTTGTATAAAAAATTTGGAGCTCCTGGACAAAAAATAACACTTTTACGAAAAAATTCTCACAAAAAGGAAACGTTTGAATTGTTAAAGACAATTATAGGCAACAATGAACTTGATTTTCTTTTTATAGACGGAGATCATAGTTATGAAGGAGTTAAACAAGACTATGAACTTTACTCTCCTCTTGTTAAAAAGGGTGGAATCATAGCGTTTCATGACATCTGTGAGCATCCAATAAGGTGTGATGTAGATAAGTATTGGAACGAGATTAAGGTTGGAAAAAATTATAAGGAATTGGTAGAAAACTATAATCAAGGTTGGGGAGGAATAGGTGTTATATTTACTTAAAATATTATTTATTAAATATTTTTTTCAAGAAGAGCTTAATACCCACAAGCTTTACCAAAAAGGAGTACGTCGGTGAAATATGAGTATAAGTATATTCATTAATTACTTCACCACCGAAGGACATTTTAAATTTTGTAATATTGGCAACCTCTGGATTACTGAAATTAACAGAAGCTAAATCTAGAGAATTAAAACTCTTATCTTTACCCCAGATACATATTTCCCACAACAATCGTCTGGTCGCTGATGCTATTATCTTATACAGTTCTTTGTTTTCTGTTTGTAATCGTTTTGAAAAAATATAGCGTATTCGTAAATCCTTCTCCCCTAAATCAACAAAAATCCCAGAGATTATTTCCCCATTATAATATGCAGAAAATCTTAAGCATTTTTCCAAATTTTTCCTACTAAAAGGCACTCTTTTCTGTGCATATTCAAAATTTTTATATAAGACATAGGTATCTGAAAAATTTTTATCATCCAAAACTATTTCAAGATTGGGAATTTTATACGTTTTTCTTATTTCATTTCTGGCAGTATCGTTAAACTTAGCAAAGATATCGTCTTTAGTGTTCTTAAGATTAATTATGGTCGTAGTTTTAACTCTCTTCTTAAAACTGGGTAGATTTAAGTCAGTATGACTTATGATAATAATTGAGGAATATTTTTTTCTCCGTAATATTTCTGAAATTTTAGAATCCTCTAATACAATAAAGGCAGAATTTAAAAAAAGTTTTTTGTTTTCAAATATCATATATTCGTATATAGTCGAACCTTAAAATCTATCAAGGACCCGTCCTCGTCAGGAGCTACCCTTTTTATTTCAAATGTGTGATTTTTTATATAATCAAAACTATTGTTCCCGTCCATAGTGGAAACTCCTATAGTGTATCCAGCTTGGATTGCTCCCTCTATGACAAATTTATCGTGTCTCCCGTATGGATAGGATAAAACTTCAATTTTTAACCCAGTTTTATCCTCCAAAATCTTCTTGGAACCAACCAGTTCCTCAATTAATCCTCTTTGAGATAACTCTGTTAGTTTCTCATGCTTAATCCCGTGAGAGCCGATTTCAAAGCCACTTTGAGAAAGAGTTTTTATCTCCTCCCAATTCAAAAACACTTTGAAATCAGCTGGATTGAGAATAAAATTAGCACTGCTAAACATTTTTACTATCTCTTTTTCTCTATCCATCATTCGGAGCTTTTTTAGTTCAGCGATTGTTTTTTCAATAGATTCTTCCGACTTTCCTTGCTTGAAGAGAAAACTACGCACACCTAAAGTCCAGAGAAAATGCGTTTGATTTGCGAGCCCTGCAGTAATGAAAATTGTGGCTGGAACATTGTACTTTTTTAGAACAGGTAAGGCGTTCTTCAAAACATCCCGAAACCCGTCATCAAAAAATATTATTGTTGGTTTTAAAAGTTTCTTTGTTTCATCTTTTTTTAAGTCAACGAAACGAATAAATGTGTGACCGTTGTTTTTTAAAAATAAAAGTTGTTTTTCAAAATCATTTGAACTTACAGAAATATTTTTATATAGTTTATACGAAAGTTCATCTTTGTTGCTCTGGTCCCATATGCTGTGGTAACCAATACAAAAAACTTTACTAGAATTAAATTTTCCTATTAACCAGTTAACCCCTGAAAAATGCAAAGTATGGGTGAGAAATTTCTTTATTATTACCCTCATATTATTTTAATGAATCTAATATTTGTTTTGCCCGAGCCTCCCATGTATATGTCAAAACACGGCTATGAGCTTTTTTGGATAGGTTTTTATCAAGCTCACTATTGTTGAGAATACTCATAATACCACTTCTTAACTCCGCGACACTTCCAGGTGCAACTAGTAGGGCGCAATCCCCTAGAATTTCCGAAAGTGTAGGAAGTTTGGTTGTAACTATTGGTCTCCCCGACGCCATGTACTCGAAAATCTTCATGGGTGACATATAGTAACTGTAATGCTCGTTTTCAGGAAATGGAGCAAGTAAAATATCAAAAGCCTTGAGATAAGTTGGAATGAGAGAATGCTCCACTCGTCCAATAAACACAACTCTTTTTTCTAGCTTCAAATCTCCTACCATTTTTTTATAAAAATCAATATCTGTTTTTGACCCACCAACCAAAACAAAAATTATATTTTCTTCTTTTATTTCTGATAGTGCTTTAATGGCTATATCAACACCCTTTTCCATACCGAGCGTGCGAAGCATTCCAACATATCCCAAAATCCTCTTATTGTTTGGTAATTGAAGTTTCGCTCTCGCTTCCTCTTTTGACATAGAAATATCAAATAAGGCCAAGTTCACTCCATCAGAAGCAACTATGATTTTGTCTTCCGAAATACCAGCCTCAATTAAGCGATTTTTAATGAATGAGGTTATAACAACAAGTTTCTTGGCTCTTTTCCAAACATATAGATGAAATGGTCTTATTCTTTTAGGTAATAAATGAATCTCCAGTACAACATTCTTGAAAAATAACCCTGCCATTTGTTCTCTAGAATACAAAAGGTCGAAGTGTTTGAATAAAAGATATAACTTGGAAAACAAAAGAAATGTGACGGTTTGAATCAAAAAAAATACACTTCTATTATTTAAAAATATTAAGTCTATCGTGGGAAGTCTTGTAAGTGAGAATATGCTATTTATCCCATAATATAAAAATGGACTTTGTTTTATTTTATTTATTCTACGAGGAACAATCAGTTCTACCTCACATTTATTTTGGCTAAAAGCCTCACACATTTGCATTACTTGCAAACCGTGGGCGAGTTCTATTGGCATGCGACTGTTGGATAAATATATAAGCTTCATTATTTTTTACAAATAAAAACAAACTCTATTTCCTCAAAACCACCAACCAAAAAACACCAGATTCGGCTACAGAAACTTGGACTTAAATTTGCAAAAAAATTAATAACATTATTTGCGATATTCAATAAAAAAACACTAAATGGACCGTAACCCATATTTTTCACAATATGAGGAAAGGCGAACCATTTCAGCTTGAGTTCCACTAAAGTGAAATCGACACCAAAATATCCAGAATCTAAAAATTTTTTATTGAAATAAGATCGGAAGAGCGTCGTGTAGGGAAAGAGTGTAGATCTCGGT
>CAYITW010000040.1:5672-7038 GCA_964366395.1 uncultured Candidatus Saccharibacteria bacterium | reverse complement strand
AAGAAGATGTTAGAGTAACAGTACCAACTTTTGAAGGCGCTCCGGAAAGACGCTTGAAATACATATCTCCAGATGTGCCACTCACCCCCGCCAGTGTAACGTTAGAAATACTTGCGGGACTGGTAAGAGAAATCGTTTCGTTGTCAGATGCGCCAGAGGAAAAAACCATACCTTTAAAGATTATAACTCTATCCGACTGAAAACGCACTCCGTATTCTGAAGAGTTTACGGAAGCGAGGGTCTTGGATCGAGCTTTGCTTATACTGGACAAGATATCACTAGCCCCGCTTTTGACTACTTGATTCTCTTTGATTTTGAAAAATTGCGGTAGGACAATAACCATCAAAACACCAATAGTGGCTAAGACTATTAATACCTCCATCATTGTTACTCCTCTTTTGAAAAAAATCTTCATAATGGTTTTCACTATCTAATTTGACTGATTTTTTGCGAAATATCATCGATTTCTCTTTTAGCGGTCTCAATTTTCACTCTTAATTCCGCAACCTCGTGGGCGAGTTCCCGTTCTTTGATTTTTTCGCGTTGTTCTTGAATAGTTAAATTAGATGGAGCCGTACCACCAGTCAATCTATCAAGTTGAGCTTGTAATTTTCTAATTTCTTCTTTTGTTTGTCTTTCACTCAACTGCTTGCCGACAATCTCTCTTTTGGTTGCTCCCTCTTCTCTTTGTTCATGTTGAAGTTGTGTTTCTTTGAGAGCTAAAACCGCTTGGGTGCGTTTGAGGTCATTACTTAATTTGTCTAGCTGAGTTTGTAATTTACTTGTTTCTTCTTTCGGTTGTTTTTCACTCAACTTTTCATCAATAATCTCTTTTTTGATTGTTCTCTCTTCTCTTTGTTCAGTTCGAAGTTGTATTTCTTTACCAGCTAGATTCTCTAGTGTGCGTTTGAGGTCATCACCTAATTTATCTAGCTGGATTTGTAATTTACTTGCTCCTTCTTTTGTTTGTTTTTCACTCAATTGCTTAACAGTAATATCTTTTTTTGTTGTCCCTTCTTCTCTTTGTTCAGTTCGAAGTTGTGTTTCTTTACCAGCTAGGTCAACTTGTGTACGTTTGAGATCATTATTCAATTTGTCTAACTGTACTTGTAATTTACTGGTTTCTTCTTTTGTTTTTACTTCACTCAATTGCTCAAGAAATATCTGTCTTTCAGTTGATCCCTCTTCTCTTTGTTCATTTTTTAATTGTGCTTTTTTATCAGCTAAATCCTCTTGGGTGCGTTTGAGGTCATCATTCAATTTGTCTAACCGGGCTTGCAGTGAACTGATTTCTGTGTGTTGTGTATCAATTTTCGCCTTAAGTGCAGATATTTCTTGCGCAAGCTCTTTTTCCTTAGCTTCTTCT
>CAYITW010000040.1:0-5572 GCA_964366395.1 uncultured Candidatus Saccharibacteria bacterium | reverse complement strand
CACACTGGACTCTGTATGTGCACCACTAGTCAACTTGTTAAGTTCGGCTTGCAACAAATTAATCTTTCTCTTGGTTTCCTCAGCTTTCGCCTTAAGTGCAGATATTTCTTGCGCAAGCTCTTTTTCCTTAGCTTCTTCTTGTTTTTCTTTCGTGGTCAAGGCCACACTGGACTCTGTATGTGCACCACTAGTCAACTTGTTAAGTTCGGCTTGCAACTTTCTTATCTCTTCTTCTTTTTTTCGCTCGCTTGATTGTTCACCAATTATATCTCGTTCAAGGGTTCTCTCTTTTCCTTGTTCAAAGAGAAGTTGTGATTCTTTAAATTGAAGCTCTCTTTGCATCTTCTCAAAGTCGAACTTCGAGTTACGCAATTTTAATTCTAAATTATTTTTCTCTTGAGCCTTCTGTTTAGCCTGAAAAGCTTCAGTTATCTTTTTAGCCTCTTCCGCGAGCTTTTTTTTATTTTGATCATCGTTCGAATTTGTGGTTGGCATATTTTTATTATTATATCCTGTAGTGAAACTTTCTACAAAGTTCTACTACGGGATTATATTATTTTATATTATCTAATACTGAATAAAGTGGGGAGATCATCGAGATAGCAAAAAATCCAACTCCAGACCCTATCACTATCATAAGCAAGGGTTCGATGATAGTAGAAAGATTTTTGGTTTTGTTTTCAATTTCTTCTTCATAGAACAAAGCAATCTGAAGTAACATCTCAGATAGTTGACCAGTTTCTTCTCCCACTTCCACCATTTCAGACATCATCACTGGATAAAGTTTTTGGTTCTCTTTCAAAACTCCCGAAAAAGACATTCCTTTCTCTATGGCACGACCGGCTTCATTTAAAACTTTTTTAAAGTAAGTGTTTTGCACCACGTCTCCTGTAATTTCCATAGCTCGGACAAAAGAGACGCCAGAGGATAAAAGTGAAGACAAGGTGCGGGCCGTACGAGCCGTATTTAATTCTGTGACTATTGTCCCCATCACTGGTAGTCGTAGAATAACAAAGTCTATGTATTTGGCCATAAATTTAGAACGAAACAATAAATAGCTTCCAGTAAATAAAGAAAAAATAAAAATAAAAGTTAAAATTAAATTATTAGAAAAAAAGTTACCAAGATAAATAATAATACGAGTGGAAAGAGGTAAGGTGACCCCAAGCTCCTTAAAGGTATTGGCCAACGTCGGCACCACGAAAGCAAACATTAAAACTCCAATGACAATCATCGCCGAAAAGATCACCCCTGGATAAATGAGCGCCCCGTGGATTTTCTTGGACAAAGCGTGAGTTTTTTCCAAATTCATCCCAATGTCCGAGAGGGCGCCAGAGAGATTGCCAGACTCCTCGCCTGCTTTCGTCATGGATACAAAAAGTTTTGAGAAAACATTAGGAAATTTGGCTAAACCAGAAGAAAAAGTCTCACCAGAATTAATGTCGTTGGACAAAGCTACCAATATGTTATTGAGAGTAGAATTTTTAGTTTGTTTTTCTAGAACCGACAATGCTCGATGGATCGAAAGACCGGACTTCAACATCCCACTTAAATTTTTAGTTAAAATAATCTGTTCGGCAATCTTCACTCTTTGAAAAATATTTATGCCCTTCAGCGTATTTAGGGAGAATCCGCCACCTTCCGATATAATGGATATAGGAATACTCCCTCGAGAACGAAGTTCTCGAGCCACAGCAAAACGATTGACACCTTCGAGTATGCCCTCAATTATCTCCCCATCTTTTGATTTTGCTCTATATGAAAAAAGCATGTTTTTATTCAGAAACAACTCGAAATACCTCTTCTAAAGAAGTGGTACCCAAGACTGCTTGGAAAACTCCATCTTCAAGCATCGTCATCATTCCTTCTTTCTTGGCTTGGATTTCCATATCATCTTGCGATGCACCCTTGAGAATCATTTCTTTGATAGTCGGAGTCACTTTCAACACCTCGTGAATACCGACACGATTAGAATATCCATCTTCGTGTTCACCGCCTTTAACAGCTCGATAAAAAGGAATTTTTTCGAAAGTGTCTTTTTCACCAATCATTTTTTCATCTTTAAGAAGTATCAACATGCGATCTAGGTCAACTATTTTAGCTAAATTTTTTATTTCCCCCGGAGACAAAAAATACTTTTCTTTACTCGAAGTGAGTTGTCGCACCAATCTTTGAGCAATAATAGTCTTCACTGTCGCGGTTATGAGGAATGGTTCGACACCCATATCTATCAATCTGGGAATGGCACCAGCCGCAGAATTGGTGTGAATAGTAGAAAGCACTAGGTGACCAGTGAGCGATGCATTGACCGCCAGCCCCGCTGTCTCACCATCGCGAATCTCACCCACCATCACTATATCTGGATCCTGACGCAAAAGTGAACGAAGACCGTTGGAAAAAGATAACCCAATTTCTGGTTTCACTTGGGTTTGATTCACGCGAGCCATTTGATATTCGATTGGATCTTCCACTGTAGAAATATTTACTTCTGGCTTATTTAAAATCTCCAGCATTGTATAAAGAGTCGTCGTCTTTCCACTTCCGGTAGGCCCAGTAGCCAGCACCATCCCTGTTTTTTGTTTCAAAGAATTATGGATGCGTTCCAAGGCTTCACCGTGAAAACCAAGTGTCTCGAGAGTAAATCCGTGCGAGTTTTCTTTTAAGAGTCGGATGACCGTCTTCTCGCCAAAAAAAGTCGGTAAAATAGAAACGCGAAAAGATATTTTCTCACCATTTTCTTCTTTTTTGAATCGGCCGTCTTGAGGTAATCTTTTTTCATCGAGCTTTAAATTAGACATCACTTTGATACGCGCAGTAATACCGGCAGCAGCATTTTTGTCCAACACCATCGCGTCGTGGAGTATACCATCTATGCGGTAACGAATCGTAAGATCTTTCTCGCCAGGCTCAATGTGAATATCAGAGGCATTTTGTAAAATGGCATGCACGACCAGTGAGTCCACGATCTTGATCACTGGCAAATCTTCGGCCATTTTTTTTAACTCGGTTTCAGATTTTTCACCATTCGCCTCCGAAAGTTCAGTAGAATCGGAAACATTTTTCGATTCTTTTTGGATAATATTACCAAATTCAACTTGCAAGCTTTTTCGGTACTGCATGAGTACCGCTTTCATTGAAGCAATGTCAGTCAGTCTGGGCAAAATCTTGAACCCAGAACGTTTTTTAATAAAATCAATTACTGGCAAATCATCGACATCGAGCATTGCTACCTCTAGCCTATCTTCGTCTTTGTTGTAGGCGACAATATTATAGTTTCTAGCAATCGGCTCAGGAATCAAAGACAGTACCGGCAAATCAACTTTTTGACTAGATAAATTGATAAAAGGTATACCTAAAACAAAAGCTTCCATCCTCTTTAAATCAGACTCTGAAATCTTCCCCTCAGACAGCAAAACATTACCAAGTTTTTGTTTACTTTTTTCAGCCTTTTTTTCTGCTTCATCCAGATCATCCTCGGTAATTAATCCTGAATCTGAAATAAATTTCTTTAATTGTTTTTCGTCAATTTGCATTCTTTTTAGTATAGCAAAAATCCCCCAGAAAAACATGTTCTAGGGGGTTTTGCACAAAAATTCAGACTAATCATTCGCTAAAGATTGGTCGAGTGGAAACATTAATAGTTTCTGTAGCAGAAAATGAACCTGCGCCAGCTGGATTGTTACAGATAATTGTATAAGTCTTCGATTGGCTAGGAGTCACTTCCACACTGCCAATGGCTTCACCATTAGTAGGAAAATCTGGGCTAAAACTGGTCCAACCAGGAGCAGAAGAGCAATTCCATTTAATTGTAACGTTCGTGCCTGCAAAGATCCCTCCCTCATCACCACCGACACCATTACCATTACCATCAACCACACCAATAAAAAGATCTTCCAAACACGAAGGACTTGCTCCCCCGTTTGACCCAGCACAAGTCCAACTAAATTTATTAGGATTAAGTTGAGGTGTTAGTGAATGATTTATGCTCGTACCAACATTACATTTGTAGTGAAGTGGAGGGTTAGAACATACTCCAGGGACAGGAACAGGCTTGATCTCTGAACAAGAAGCATTACTTCCACCATCTCCGTTACAACTCCACTTCCACTCTGTGGAAGTATCAGTAGGAGAAACCCCTCCTGCGGGAACAGAAGGAACGGAGCTCGTACCAAAGATACACAAGTAATGACCAGGAGCGCATTGTCCATTTTGAGCAGCAACGGTGGTTCTTTTACAAGTTCCTGTTGTTGTATTCCATTCAGTTCCCGTTTTGCATTGTGCCATAACGGTAATTCCCGCGCCATTTGGAGAAGTTGGGACAAGTGATTTAGCGTTATTGTAAAGATAGAATTTTCTACCAATATTTGGGCTACTCATTGGAATAATAACAGGAGTAGGTCCGCCATTATTGCCAAACCCTATACTGGTATTAGCTACAGGATAAGAAGAAGTGACCGCAGATACGGATGTGCCTTCGAGATTTGAAGTAGTCCAATTTAAATTGACACTACAATTACTTTCATTTTCATTGATATCGCAAGAAGCAGGCGTGGCTGTCAGAGTACCAGACATCGGACCGAATGTTTTAACTGCAGTATAAGATACACCAGAAGCGTTTCTAGCATAACCAACAAATTTATAACTAAGCCCTGGAGTTAAGTTAACAAAATTCCATGTAAACAGACCTGGTGTTTGAGAAAGGGCGACTTGTATACATGTAGCTCCACTAGTCAACGTCGGATCTGCTACTACATCTATTGTGGTGAAACAATAACCACGTTCTAGAAGAGTTGCTGGAAAACCAAAAGAAGTGATTGTCGCGCCCAGAGTTGCCGTTGTATCTACCACAACTACAGTCGGAGCCGTGATTGAAGGGGTAGTAGAATTTACACATACTTTGGTTGTATCATTCCAAGTGGTGCCTGGTGTACAATCTGCAGTTACCGTTTTATCTTTAAGTGAAATTTCACTACCAGAATTATATAGATAAAACTTTCGACTAGGAAATGGAACTGCAAAAGGAACATTGGTCCCAGTATGGCCAGTGACTACAGTAGTATTCGCTTGAGGATCTCCGTTGTCTTTGATATCACTAGTGACAGCAGAATTGGAACTTGCTTCATGCCCTGTAACGAGCCAAGAGAAATTTATAGTACAATTATTTTCACCTAGTAAAATCTTGCAAGTAATCTTGGTGGAGTCTGTAGGAGTCAAGGTACCCGACATAGATGATGCACCGGTGATAAACGCAGCCACTTCAGTATATGCAGTACCTGTCGCATTTTTAGCATAACCACGATAGAAGTATGGAGTCTGAGGAGTTAGTGCCGTCCTCACGTGAGCAAATACTCCAAGACCTGTACCACCTTCAGGTATACATGTAGTTGGGTTACTTGTAGTTCCGATACAAGTACCACGTTCAGTAACAAGAGCTGGAACTCCAAGACTTACAACACGGGCACTAAGAGTTGCTTGCACGTTGTTGACACCAGAGGCATCTTGAGAATCCACTGTCGGAACAACATTGGCATCACAAACTAGAGTTGTTGAATTGAAAGTAAACCCTGTTGCA
>CAYITW010000039.1:0-7336 GCA_964366395.1 uncultured Candidatus Saccharibacteria bacterium | reverse complement strand
CCATGCCGTCAATTGCTTGTCGGTTTAGGCTACTTCTAACATATTCAGTTGTGTCCTAATTATATACTCAAATCTCAGGATATAAAAGACCCAGAAAAACTATAAAAATTTTGCGGAATTTTTTTGGTCCCCTCAATTTCAAAATCTCAAACATTTCCAAAATCCTAAACGCTACCGTTCCACCCCATACGGCCCACCAATATGGGAGGTAATCAAGACCACTCCGCCACCCCCCATCAAACATATTCAATATCAATAAAAAACTAAGTTAATGAAGCAATAAAAAATATTAACAACGCTTCAGGAGCGATTGGTCGGTCGTTCTTTAATTAACATATCCATCAACATGAAAAAAGTAAAAGAAATACTCAAGAGCCCATGGAAGGGATCTGAGAAGACCTTTGAGATGGTGCAGGAACAGCTACGAGAGAAGTATAACGATGAAGTTGCTGATGAGTTTAATGCCGAGACAGACGCGATGCCTTTTTCTTCGTGGTTATCCTATGGCTACCGCGTAAAACGTGGCGAGCGTGCATTAAAGTCCATCACGTTTGTCGAAGTCAAGAACGACAAGGGCGAAGTGGAAAAGACTATTCGTCGCACTTGCAATCTATTCCACAAAAAACAGGTGGAGAGAATAGCGTGACTACTCCAACACGCAGAATGTCCGTAGTTCGTACTCCGGGCACAGACAACAAACCTATGATCCGCATCGCAAATAACTTTCTTGCCGATGCGGATTTTAGTATAGGAAGCACTGTCGAAGTCTCCTATGAAAGAAACATTATTATCATTAAGAAAATTACAAAGCATGAACACAACAACATACAAGAAATCTGTTCCGTCTCCGTTTCAAACGATGCAAAAGAAGGCTTTTGACGTTCAGGATAACAAACACCCAGCTCGTGAGTATATCCTCAAGAATATGGGCGTTTACAGCCTTACAGCCACGTTCGAGGAGGATATGCAGACATTAGCCACCTTCCGGCATATTCCGGGGCTAATTGCCTTTATCTGTACCCTCAAACGAGACAATGAAGTCATAGGCCAAGGAAGAGGCACGGCGGTACTGAGCAGAGTCAACCGCTTCATTGATCGTACCGTCAGAATAGCATTCAACTCTGCTCTCATAGACGCCGTAGTCCGGTCCACAAAGGCTCTGGATGTCCTACAGCTCGATACGGAGAACAAGGACGGCATTACTCCCATTCAATCAACTGATGTACCAGCATCAGAAAAGCAGAAGTCATACCTGCTACAGCTCATTGATGACAACGTAACCGATGATGATGAGCGAAGCCAGTGGGAGAAGAAAATAAAAACCATCAGCAAAGACGATGCTTCAACCGCCATTCAATCGTTCAAAAATCAATAACCATTATCAAATTAAATATATGAAAAATATGAATAGAACAATTACATCTGATAGGTACAACAAGTACAATGATTATCCATATGACCTTGATCGACCAATGACAAGGCATCAGCGGAGGACACTTGAAGAATTAATATACTCACGGATAAGCAATCCGGAGGAGCAGGATCGTAGGCTTAATGAAATTGAGAGCTACGATTTTTCAGATGCCCAAGAGATGATTGATTCTCTGGTCTTTGCTAAAATATAGAGGAATGCAAAATAATAGCGGCAGCTTCGAATGGGGCTGTCGCTATTTTTGTGCCAGACGAGAAAAGAAAGTTATCAAGTTCGGGATCTTGTATTAGATCCATATCCGATATAAAATGATACTAAGTACTTTATTATTTATGAAAAGAAAACCACAAGTTATAGACTTCTTTTGCGGCGCAGGCGGATTCTCCGAAGGTTTTCGGCAACAGGGTTTTGATATTGTTATGGGTATTGATAATTGGTCTCCTGCGATAGAGACACATAACCTTAATCACAATCTCAACGACCAACCTAAAGATGTACTCGATTTTGGCACGTCAATCGATGAGATAAATAAATTACCGAACACGGAAATAATTGTGGGCAGTCCTCCCTGCGTACTTTTTTCTCTATCTAACAAGGGTGGAAAAGCCGATAAGACACTGGGTATCAAACTCATAGAATCATATCTACGAGTCATTGCTGTAAAGAAGCATCAACCATCATCCAATCTCGTTGCATGGTTTATGGAGAATGTCCCAAATTCAAAAAACTACATAAGACCAACATATACGTTTAAGCAGCTTAAGCTCGAGACATGGGCAAGGACTCATAAAATTGACCCCAATAAAATTGCTCTGAACGGGTCCGTGAACGGCAATATTCTTAATACAGCAGAATTTGGCACTTCTCAGAAGAGGTCGAGATTTGTTTGTGGAGAAATAGTGGCCACTGGAAAGTTCCCTGACTTACAAGCATTTCTCAATAAAGATTATCGAAGTGTTGCTATGGTTAGGAATAAAATGCCGTTACCAAACGCTGGTAAATCGAAAAAGATTTACACTGATCCCAATTATCCCTCGTTGAAATTCAATGCAGAACAAATTACTGATCATTTTTATGATTCAGGAATATATGAGAGTCAGTGGAAAAATGCCATGGCTGCAAAAATAAACCACCCCTTCATGGGAAAGATGTCATTTCCAGAAGATGAGAATAAGCCAAGTAGAACGATTATGGCTACACGTTCAATGACAACCAGAGAGGCTCTAATTTATAAATCAGAATATAATCGTCATGGGGATGGTGAATATAGACTTCCTACCATAAGAGAAATTGCAACCCTGATGGGTTTTCCATATACATATCAATTTTCAGGGGGTGAGAATACGAAGTGGAGGCAAATCGGCAACGCAGTTTGCCCTCCCATGAGTTCTGCTCTCGCAAAAAGTGTCAGATTGTCCATGAATTTAAAAGTCATTCCCAATTCAAATATAACCTTTGATTCTTTACAGGGAAAGCTTGAGAAAATCGAGAACCTAAATACTTTCTCCGAAAAACAATTTAATAATCCACCGCGCCGTAAATTAACCGCTCGTTTCCGTAAGCATCCTTTCAAGGAGGGAAACATGACTATTGCCCTAACAAACTTTAATCCCGTTTTATCCTCAAATCCAGAAAATAATAAAATAGAATGGTACTCATCCATATTCATGGGATCTGGGAAGGATTTCATCCTGAAGGTCATTCCTAAAAGTTGGTTCAGACGCATAGCAAAACATATCGAGAAACATGATCAGGAATTAGGAGAACGATTTATCAAGGATTTTGAGAAGAAGTTCGGCAAAATTGCCGGTAATACATCGAAGTTCCAAGACGCTTACACGAAAGACGTCGCTTGTTCTCAATATGAGCCAAGCCGCCTCGTTGAGGAAATAGCGGATTTCATAAGAGGTTACTCCACACAGCAGCAATTTATCTCAATTCCTGATTTGGTCCCGGAGAAAAGTAAAATTCCAATGAAACAAGCGATGGCAATGTACGCCATAAATAGAATAGTCTCATGATTGCAAAATGGGAATAAAAGTGGCAGAATCTGAAAATCAGAGAACCCACACATATATATAAAAAACGATGAAAAAAGAACTCCGAAAAAAAGCCCTAGAGGAAATTAAAAACAAAAAAGAGAATATAAAACGGACAGGTATTCCTATTATTTACCAAGGGGAACGGAAGGAGTTTAGTGCGTACAAAATACCACTTAATTTGCTTATCTATAACAAACGGAATGGTCGCATCGGAAGTAGTGTCAAATCGTTTGAGAGCCAATACCGAGAGCTTGACCCGGAGAACGAGGCGGATGCTAAGAAAATAGAGGAGTTCCTTTGGCAATCGAAAGAAGATAGGAATGAAAATACAATGGACAGTCTGGTAAAAAATGGCCAGCAAATCCACGGCATTGTGACTAACGACGGAGTTATAATTGATGGAAACAGGAGAGCAATGCTCCTAAATAGGATTTATCGTAACAGAAAAAAATGGGAGGACGAATCGCATAACGTCGACGAATGTCAATTTTTTATTGCTATTATTCTTCCCGAGGGAGCTGATCCAAAGGAGGTTATGTGTCTGGAAACAACTTACCAGATGGGAGAGGATAAGAAGCTAGACTATAATGCGATTGAAAAATACCTCAAGTGTAAGGACTTAAAAGCCGTAGGATTCAATAACTCTGATATTGCTACGATGATGGGCGAATCTGAAAGCCAGATCAAAGAGTGGTCAGAAATAATGAAACTAATGGATGAATATCTTGAGCTGTTAAACTATCAAGGTATTTACACGCGCCTCGAAAAGAGAGAAGGCCAGTTTGTTGACTTCACAAAATATCTGTCGAGATATGAAAATAAATCAGCGATGGTATCGTGGCCGTATGATGAGACTGATATCACGGATCTTAAATCGATAGGTTTTGATTATATTCGAGCCCAGTATGAAGGAAAAGAGTTCCGAGTTATTGCACAACCGAGCAAAAAAGATAGTTTCTTCTGTAATGAGAAGGTATGGAATGACTTTCGTAATCGACACTTTGAGTACACAAAAAACGTAACCGAGGAGTCACCTGAAGAGTTTCGAGATAAAAATCCAGACGCGGACTTGTCAAAAATTTTCAGAGGACGAGATGAGAAATGGACAGATCAAATCAAAAATAAGCTCAAGGGAAATCTGGGAATGTCACGGCAGATGCTTGAGAATATAAACGAAGCTAATGAGCCTATGGCTTTACTGCGTAGAGCAAAAGACACACTTGAGTCAATAAATACTGAAAATGAGGCGTTTTATGACGACAAAGATGTGGCTGCAATTCTGAAAGAGATTAATTCGCTAATATGGAATTACCAACAAAAGATAAAGCATAATGATCGTGATTAATGAAAAATATAAGTATCAACATCAATTCTTCAACTTCACGATTCGAGTTATCTGGAGATACTCGAGAGTTCATTTCCGATAAACGAGCAAAAATTTTTCTCAATGATTACTTAGATGTAGATTTATCGAATCCGGATCTTCTGCTTGTAAAATATACACCTGAGAATCAAGAGCAAGTACTTTCTGATGTTAGAAAAATAATTACAAAGCTTGGTTATGGAGAGAGTAAATCAGATCAGCTCAAGAATGTACTGCAAAGCTATTTTGATGAAGAGAAAAACTTTGAAGATTTTTCAACAAAAGCAAGATCTATACGAAACAATGAATATAACCTCCAAGATTTCAAACACTTTACAGAAACTCTGATTAAAGTACTCCCGAACCGAACCCTATACTCACTTCAGCTTCTCTCCGCTTACCACATGGCATTTTCCCAAAATGCCTGTAATTTTTCTGTCCCCGGAGCCGGAAAGACCAGTATAGTTTATGGAGCCTTTGCTTACCTAAATAGTCTTCCCATTTCCGATTCCAAACACGTCGACAAACTTCTTGTTGTTGGTCCATTGAGTGCATTTGGTCCATGGGAGGATGAATATGAAAGTTGCTTCGGACGTAAACCAAACATAAAAAGACTGGTTGGTTCAATGCGTAAAGCTGAAAAAAGCAACTATTTTTATAAAAATCCCGCCGAGATTACGCTCACATCCTATCAAAGTATTTCATCTATTACCGATGACCTAATATATTTTCTCAAATCGAACAAAGTCATGGTCGTCCTAGACGAAGCACACAAAATCAAGAATACGGAAGGAGGATTATGGGCAGAGACTGTACTTAAAATCTCACGCTATTGTAAATCTAGGATAATACTAACTGGAACACCAATACCCAACGGATTTGAGGATCTCTATAATCTCTATAATTTTATTTTACCCGGTAAAAATGTAATAAGATACCATCTCTTTCAACTCAAAGATATGACGGCTAACGGACGTGATAGTCGTATCAAACAATTAATCGAAAATATTTCACCGTTCTTCATTAGAATAAAGAAAAGTGATTTGAATCTGCCCGTCCCAAAAAATCACCCACCGTTAATTGTCAAAATGGGACCAGCTCAACAAGAGATTTATAGTTTTATAGAAAAAAGTTACTTAAATTACTTTGAGGATGTCGACAAGAAAGGTGGTGATATAAAGAGCAAACTCATTAAGGCAAGGACTATAAGATTAATGCAAGCATCAACAAATCCTGCCCTTTTGAAGAAGCCTATAGATCAATATTATGAGGAGCAAGACATAACTGACGACATCTTTCTTGACGATTCTTTCATTTTGGAAAAAATAGGATCATATAAAGACAGCGAGACCCCTCAAAAGTTCATTGAAACGGGCAAGTTGGTAAACGAAATACTCTCTAGAAACGAGAGGGTGATCATATGGACAACTTTCGTTCAGAATATAATTGATCTTGGTGAATACCTCAAATCCATAGGTATTAAATCAAAGGCTCTCTACGGCGCAGTACCCGTAGACAATGATAAGAATATTGATGGTGTTGAGACTAGAGAGAAGATCATTCGGGATTTTCACAATCCTCAATCGTCATTTAAGGTGATTCTAGCCAACCCCTTTGCTGTCTCAGAATCAATTTCGTTACATAAGGCCTGCAATAATGCAATCTACCTTGAGCGGACATTTAATGCTGCTCATTTTATGCAATCTAAAGACAGAATCCATCGTGTCGGTCTTAAACCTACAGATACTGTAAATTATTACTATATTATTTCAGATGAATCTGTAGATAGCACGATACATTCAAGTTTGGATGAGAAGGAGAAGAGAATGCTGGCGATAATTGAAAGCGAACCGATTCCGCTCATAAATCTAAACATGGATTATGAAGACGATTTTACTAGTGATTTCAAAGCTATAATCAGAGATTATGTTATCAGGAATAAGAAATCACAATAATTTCGCTGGTCTTGATGGGCTACGTGTCATAATTGACGCCATCAGTGAAAAGCCCTCAAATATCGAACAGATTAAGACCTATTGTTGTACTCAATCACTAGAGCTTGCGCTTAGCTTTGACTCTACGGTTTGTCTGCTTTCATATGTTGGTTTGATTGAGTTAAATTATGACGATAGCTTGCTAAGCAGAAAAACTGCATCCTCAGGGCACAATATACACAAAAGAGTTCTTGAACTACTGATAGAAAAGATGATTGCTGACAAAGCCATTCAAGATTTATTTCACCCGCTTGGAGTGAAATATGATGTAGTATTGGATAAAATTGCTGTCCGAAACAGTTCTATCTCTCTTAGTTTGTCAGGAATAAAAAAACTACTGATAGCTGTAGGTTTTTTTGATAAATCTGGTCTGTCGGAAAACTTGTTGATCATAAATCCAGAGTACACTGATTTTTTCAAAGAAATCATCCTCCCTGCTATCATGCCAGAACGGACAAACGAAGATGAGGGAATGAGTTTGGATGAATTGAGAAGTATTCTTGAA
>CAYITW010000038.1:0-7388 GCA_964366395.1 uncultured Candidatus Saccharibacteria bacterium | reverse complement strand
GGATTTCTTCATATTCCAGAGACCTTTCTTTTCATGAAAAGCGAATTCGGCATGCGCCGCGTCCCATAGTTCCGGTCGCATTTTTTTCCATAATGCTTGCGTCTCGGGTCGCGCGACGACAATATCGCCGAACCGCTCAAGCTTCATGGAGTCACCCGAATCGAGGAGTTCATAGTCGCTCCAAGGAAGAGATGTGAGGTGCTGTCCGCTGTGTAATTTTTTCATAGGGCCTCTGGATGTTTCTTTGACCATTCATAGAAAACGACCGCGGCAGAAACAGCTGCGTTCAGAGATTCTGTGCGCGCATGTATAGGAATCGAGAGAGTGACATCACACGCTTCAAGAGTTTTCTCGCGTATGCCGCCGCCTTCATTCCCAACGACAAATGCAGTGGGTGCATCAAAAGTGTCGGTGCCAAGTTTCATCGTGCCGTCCATCGCAAGTCCATAGATCCAGAATCCCTTTTCTTTGAGTACCTTAATCGTGTTGTTTACATTGCCGATTGATACGAGTGGAATACGAAATGTCATGCCAGCAGAACTCTTTACGACTGCACCGGTTACTCCCGCTTGATTATGTTCTGGGATGAGGACTCCCGCGAGGCCAAACGCGGCCGCCGAGCGGATGATGGCGCCGACATTGTGGGGGTCCTGCACCTCGCCAAGGATGGCGATGGCAGGATTTGCTTTAATATCAATCCGCTCTAAAAATTCATCGAGTGAGATGAGAAGTGTGCCAGGATCCATGGTGAATATGACGCCTTGGTGCGAAGCTTCTTTCCCGACAAGTTCTTTTCCGGATCCTGGTGCGAGAGCTGCGGTCGGGATTTTGTGAGAGACGAGAAGGGTGTGCAGTTCAGAGTCGTTCAGGCTTGGAGCGAGGAATACTTTGCGGATGATGTGTGGCGTATTCTGAAGTGCCTCCATAAGCGCATGTTTGCCATATATATAGATTTTCCCAGAGGGAGCTGACGCGCTACGCTCCGGCATTCGTCGGGTTGAGTGTGGGGTGTGGCGCTTTGGTCGCATTAGAGAACACTATAGCACGAAATCAAGGTTTTGGGAGGGGCGGCGGTAGGAATTTTGTGCGCGGTGAGGAATTCGAATCCCCGACCTTCTCAACGTCAATGAGACGCTCTAACCAGCTGAGCTAACCGCGCGTGCGAGCACTATACCACGACCTGATTTCTCTCGGAATATACGAGGATAGTCGAGAAAAGGTTCTATAGGAAAATACAAAAGAGGCCACCACTGGCCTCTTTTGCTCGCGTATTATGACCCGGGATCTTCCTTAAATCAAGGGATAATTCTGAATGTGAGCCTTTTCGAGATAGAACCTTCTGATTCATTACCCCATAAGGTTATTTATAGTACTTTTACTATATCACAACGACCCTTCTCGAGCGATAGTATTTTTACTTAAAAAGTGACAAAAGTGACAGTACTCTGACTATACTTGAAACAGTTCAGTGTCACTATTTTGGGACAAACTGGGACAGTACTATCCTAGTATCTTCCTCTTTCCTGAGATGCAGTAATGATTGCAGTATACTCACTTTGACTTATGTACTGAGGAGTATATGAGCCACCATTTGCTTGTATATTTTTAACAAAAGCACGCATATGGTTTCGTGATCCTTTTTGTAGGTTATTGTATGTAATAAGGATATCCTCTTTGGTTGTTTCTTTTTTAAGATTTTCTAAATCTCTAATATCAAGATCCTCAATAGTCGCCCCGACTACAAGTGCATCAGCAAGTGACACTTTTCCTTTTGTTGTTAGTGTATTGTAAAGTTCTTGCATAGTTTTTGAAGTGAATACTCCAACAGTATCAGCTGTAACAGGGTCTTTAATGCCATATCTTGTAAGAAGTACTTTTATTGCATCAGTATGAGTTTGTTCTGAAGCAGAAATGTTTGAGAATACTCTCGCGCCCCAAATATTGCCTAGTGTTGTGTATACATCACGAGCAAGTTTTTCTTCTTCTCTCATTAATATAAGGCCTGCTATTTCTTTATCTGATAGTTCAGATTTTTTAATAGTAGAGATAAGAGCATTACCATCAACCATATCACTAGCATCCACTACATACTCAGATTCAGCACTATTTACTGTCACAAGCTTTACTGTATCCGCATTCGAAATAATACCTCCACTTAACTCATAGATATTCTTAATACCATTTGATTTCATAATAGACACAGCTTGCCCTGATCTATTACCTGAACGACAATACACAAAATATGTTTTAGTTGTATCTAGTTTTTTGACTTCTGACGTAAATGAAGGGTTTTCAAAATCAATATTTATAGCTTGATCAATATGCCCTGTTGCAAATTCACTTGGGGTACGAACATCAATCAATACGGCATTTGGGGTACTTGTATATGTTTTGACAAATTCTGCACCAGCAAGTTTTGTCGTTTTACCCATAAAAGAGAGTGATACTAAAGCGAGCACTATAATTCCAACTATACCGAGCATTATGTTTTTATTATTTTTCATAGTATTTATTTAGTTAATTTGCAATAAGTTCTTCAAATACAGCAGGCTGAAATCCGACGATAATCTTCCCACCGATATCTATGACGGGCACTCCCATTTGACCACTTTTTTCTACCATCTCCATAGCTCGTGTGCGGTCTCTTGATACATCTACATCTTCAAACTGCACTCCTTTTTCTTTAAAGAAATTCTTGGCATATACACAGTATGGACAGGTTGGAGTTGAATATACTATTACTTTTTTTGTTGTCATATTGTTTTTATTTAAAATCTAATAATAAGTTTGTAATTTGAGTGACTTTTTTATCACCAACGCTATATACCACTTCTTTTCCTTCTTTTTCTGTTTTAACCACTCCTGCTTCTCGAAGTACCTTTAAGTGTTGCGACAGGGCTGATTGGGTTAACGAACAATGATCAAGCAACTCTGTGACATTCTTTGGTTTAGATAAACACCGCAGAAGTTTTAGACGCTGTTCGTTTGAAAATGCTTTATAAATATTGTTTCTAGTCATAAGAACATATTAGCATATTCTAATATGAAATACAACAGCGGACACTACCCCTGCCAAGGATTCTTTTAATCCAAATAGTTCATCTTGAAATAATCTTACCAAAAAACCCTTTAAGTTTGGGTTTTTTATATTTATTTACTTAATATAGTTTTACATACAAACAATTCATTTAACTTATGTTGATAAAATTTAACAAGGTCGATAGAGATAGAGATCGGGAGATAAGGCAACAAAAGTAACAGTACATTTTTCTGTAAAAAGAAATTTGTAATTTATGACAAAACTTTATAAATAACTTTTTGAAGAAAAATTATGCAAAAACTATACTGGAATACCATCCAAAAAACGGTAAATGAATTAATACCTCAAGATATTAATCCGAGGATCATGAGTGATAAACAAATGGCAGACCTTACTAGAAGTCTTAAGAAATTTAATCTAGTAGAGATACCCGCTATTGATACTGATGGCAAGATATTGGCTGGTCACATGCGTATTCAGTCAATGAAACTATTAGGTCGTGGTGATGAAATAATAGACTGTCGAGTACCCAACAGAAAACTAAGTGAGCAAGAAGCAAAAGAATATTTAATTGCGTCAAATAAAATCTCTGGGGATTGGGACGCAGAATTATTGAAAGCATTTGATTTTTCAGTTTTAGAATTTGCCGGATTTGATAAAATCGAACTTGGCGAACTCTGGGATAAAGAAAAAGATGTAAAAGACGATAATTTCGACATTAATGAGGAACTTAAGAAAATTAAAGAGCCAATAACGAAACTTGGAGATGTGATTATTTTAGGAAAAAGTAAAGTCATCTGTGGAGATTGCACAGACCCAGAAGTACTTAAAAAATTATTTGGTAATGAGCAAGCTTCAATGGTTCTGTCAGATCCCATCTACAACCTCAAAACTATAAATTACAGTAAGGGTGTGGGAGGTAAACAGCACTTCGGTGGGAATGTTAATGATAATCGAACAGATGCTGAATACAGAGAGTTTATACGAAAGAGCATGGTAAATGCTCTCATGGTATCTAAACCTGACACACATATATTTTACTGGTCCGACCAAACGAAAATTGGTTTAATGCAGGATTTGTATAGTGAACTAGGAATTGAAAATAAAAGAGTGTGCCTATGGATAAAAAACGGAGCTAACATTACCCCAGGTGTAGCATTTTCGAAATGCTATGAACCTTGTACATACGGGGTGCGAGGGCGACCTTACCTTACTAAATCTGTTACAGATTTAAATGAGGTCATGAATAAAGAAATGACAACTGGAAATAATCTTTTAGAGGAAATTACTGATCTTTGGTTAGAAAAAAGATTACCAGCTAAACAATACGAACACAGCACTCAGAAACCCCCACAGTTAAGCGAGAAAGCCATTAAACGATGTACTCAGATTGACGATATAATTTTAGATAGCTTTTTAGGGTCTGGTAGTACTTTAATCGCAGGAGTAACTCTCGGTCGTAGGGTTTATGGCTGTGAGCTTGAACCCCTGTACTGTGATCTGATTGTTCGACGATTTGAACAATTAACAGGTCATAAGGCTGTCTATGAAAAAGACCAAGAAACTAGTAAATAAATTGCTTGAAGAACTTGAGCGTACACCACTAGTACAGACAGCATGTGAGAAAATTGGTATTTCAAGAAATACTTTCTATCGTTGGATTAAAGAGGATGAAGAGCTGTTTAAGAAAGTAAACAAAGCTCTTTCGTTAGGTACAGGATTAGTACACGATGTAGCTATAAGCAATGTCTTGGGTGGTATTAAGAATAAGGATCCTATGTATACCAAGTTTTGGCTTACTCATAAGCATCCAGACTTTAGAAGGCCATATATCTTCAAAATTGATTCTGAAGACTCTTTAATATATAGACGAATGCTTAGTGAAAAAGAGCAAGCGTTGAGAATAGACATGGAAGCTAGAGAATTAGCAGACAAACCCAACAAAGAGAAAGCCGAGGAGATAATGAAAGATTTGGAGAATTTTCAATCAAAGTGGTTTGTAGATGAAAGAGTAGAAAGAGAGAAAGAAGCACGAAAGTTATTCGAACAATGGAAAAAGGAATATAAAGACGATCAAAATAAAAAATAAGAACTATTCATTTATCTTAAACGAAACAATCGCAAGTGGTAACTCAAAGTCATCCATTGAAATAATAAATGGTCCTTCTTTTCCTTTCTTGTATAGGTACAAAAACCCATCTCTAACATCTAGAGAGGATATTTTGTCGTATGGAATACTAAAGTGTTTATTAAGACCGATATAACCAAGATTCTCTGTAGTTAGATAGAAAGTACCTGCATCATCAGTCATCACGACATTTACTTTCTGTGGAGCAATTTTCATACTTCCAATTCTATAGCGTATTCCTTTTGCAATCTTAATAGAACCAGAAAGACCACTATAATTAATGCCTGTAGTTATAGATTTGTTTTTAACAATAAATGCTTTATTAACATAATGCAGTTTTTCGCCTGTCTTTAAATTAACATTTAGATTGGGTACATCGATAGTTGGAAGTGCACCTTGATCTATCAAATGAAGCGTGTGGTATTTATTAAAATCACTTTGACTATATGCGAGCTTATCTGTCGGTAGATTTAGATCAGAATATATCTTAACAAGTTCTTTTCTTTCTTCTTCTGTAATTCGTGAGTCATCAGTAATTTTATCAAAGAAAGTTTTAAATCCTGCTAAGTTGTATTTCTCGACATCTTTATCGTTTAGATTATTTTCTTTTTTAATCTGCTCTAGGATTGTTTTGTCTTCCTCTGATAAATTACCATCAACTAAAAGCTCTTTAATTTTTTGAGAATATAAATCTAAACCTTTTCTTTTTGGTGATCTGAATACTTTAGTAAATAGAAGATAAATTGCACCAGCAACAAGACCTATGTAAACGAGGTTTTTAAATAAATCAAAATTAACGATAACAATAGTAAGAACAACGAGAACAATAATTATCTGTTTGAAAAGAGATAATCGTTTAAATTTTTCTAAAAGATTTTTCATAAACTCTAGCGGGAATTTATTAACAACAGAGAAGAGTCTTCGTGAACAAAAGACTCCCCGCCATTGCGATGGTGATCTTTCGATCTCCACCCATATCCGTTTCCAGATACGACCCGCTAGAGTGACTCTGACGAGGAGTCTACTGTTCTCTAGCGGGATTTCGACCATATCCTTTATACCAAAGGTTTAAAGGGGTTAGGTCTCCTATTAATTTGTAAATTAATAATAGCATTTTTTACGCTATTATTCCAGACCATTCTATCGCAGAAGCTTAAAATTACAGAGGAAGTTACCAACAAGTTACCAACGATTCGAGCCTTAGCAAAACTAGTGATCTCTGTCATTAATATATACATGGAGACGAATGTAATTGGAAAAATTCCAAACGATATATCAATAACAGAAACAAGGATTAGATACTGCCTATATGCTCGTAAGTCAACTGAATCAGATGAACAACAAGCTTTATCTATAGATTCTCAGATAAAGGAAATGCAAGCCATAGCAGATCGTTTAAAACTTAATGTAGTAGCAGTTAAAAGAGAGTCACATTCTGCAAAGGAGTCAGGACAAAGACCAGTATTTAAAGAATTATTAAGCGAAGTTTCAAAAGGTGTATATAACGGAATTCTTACTTGGGCACCTGATCGTCTTTCTCGTAATGCTGGCGATCTAGGTACTGTCGTTGATTTGATGGATCAAAGAAAACTGATACATATTCAGACTTATGGACAAACTTTTTCTAACTCACCGAATGAAAAATTTCTTTTAATGATTCTATGTTCTCAAGCGAAACTTGAGAATGATAACAAAAGTATAAATGTGAAGCGTGGACTACGAGCAAGAGTAGAGATGGGATTATGGCCTTGCAAGCCACCGACTGGGTACACAAAGTTCAAACGAATGGATCAGAAATGTGAGTCTGTAATTGATGAGAAGCGAGCACCAATCATAAAACAAATTTTTGAGAAAGTTGCATATGATGGATGGAGTGGTCGAAAAGTATATCAATGGCTTAAGCATGATATCGATTTTAAGACCGAAAATAATATGCATTTAAGTCTAGGTAACTTGTACAAGATTCTTGATAATCATTTTTATTACGGAAGATTTGAGTTCCCAAAAGAATCAGGTAACTGGTATAACGGCTCACACAAGCCAATTATAACTAGAGATCTTTATGATCTGGTACAGGAGAATATAAAAAGCCAAACATTACAACCTAGATCGTCACAAAAAGAATTTGCGTTTACTAAAATAATGACATGTGGACTATGTGGATCAGGTATTACCGCCGATGAAAAATTTAAGCACCAAAAGAATGGTAATACTCATAGG
>CAYITW010000037.1:1473-7761 GCA_964366395.1 uncultured Candidatus Saccharibacteria bacterium | reverse complement strand
ACAACGGAGGACGAGACTGCATTCCGACTGCAATTGCAGTCTCTACCCTACACACCTACTCTGTATCTTGCAGTGATCTCCTAAATTCTGTCACAGACCCATCTGCCCATTTTCCGACCATTTTAAATGGTGGGTAACCACCGTTTTTTCACCGTTTTTAAACGGTGCTACCCCACAGTCTCACTCACTATCTCTCACAAAAAGGCCTTCCCGTTAATTTCCCGTATTAACGGGTAACTTTAGGGCGTTACCCTACACTCTCATTCACTATTTCGAGTGACCCTACCGATGACCGTAATCACCGTAAATTCTTCGTGGACCGACTCACCTGTTATTTTCCTGATCTATCAGGTGAGTGCCCGCTAATTCACCGCTAGTACGGGCAGGAGAAACAGGTGCTATCAGGAGTTATCAGGTTGCAAGTTTTGCCGTAAATAAGGACTTTGAGTTATTTCACCCCACCCTTGTCTCCACTATTTTCGTCGCCAACTTCATCTTTGTACTTCTCGAGCCATTCTTTCTTCACTGGTCTGTAGACTGTATCCATAAGAGTAAGCAGGGCTACTGCCTGATCCATTGCTGTAGCATCGTCAATATCTTGCCCAGGGTTTTCCTGTCGCCAAATCTCTTTGAATTCTTCCAACGCTTGTTTTGAAATCATATGTTTGTAATTACCCCCGAACCTCGCCTGAAAAGCGTACACAGGGGCATTTAGGGGCTAATTATGGGGCAACTTAAGCCTATTTTTTGCCAAAGCTAGGCCGTACGTGCCGAGAATGGTGAGAATCAAGAATATCCCTATTCCAGGCGAGATATATAGGACCAAGTTAAAAATGTTGTAGAAAAATGAGATCACCACGTTCGCAATACTGACAATGACCCCGAATACTTCGTACATCAAAAAGATCAAACCCATCCAGATCACGCCCTTTATCCCCCGATATAATTGTCTGTCTCTTAGTCCTCTGACAATCACGTTGTGTAGGAATTTATAAAATCCTGCAACATATAAAAGATATCCTGGAACCGCAAAAGCTAATGCGCTGTAGAAAACTCTGACAAGAATGCTCGGCTGTTCTATTGGGCTTATCGATTGCCACATAAATACGGACCCTTGGAAGTGGGACCAGATAAGATATCCGAGTGATATGACAAAAGAAGAGGCTGCCGAATAGATAATCTCTTTTCGGTGTTCTTTAAGCGCTTTTTTATTCCATGCAATTGGGATGATTTCTTTCATTTTTTTGGTCTTTTAATCACTTAAGAAATGGCAAAGTTTAATATATCTCTCAAATAACGCCTTGCACATATCTTTGTCACCAATTAGTTCATAAGCTTTAGCCATGTTATTAAAACCACCATGTCCAGTGTTCTTGTATAGGTGCCTAATAATTTCAGGCTTAATATTTATATCAGATAAGGCAACTGCCACACCTATATGAAAGTATTTTGAATTGTTTGTAAACCAATCTGTATGCGGAAAACTAAAACGCTCAAGCAACTTAATGAATGGCTGAATATTTCCCAATAAACTGTATGTCTTTTGGATCAGCAACTCCCACACTTCCCTATTATCTATAACAATACCGTTCTTATAATCTTCAACTTTTTTATAAAATGCTCGAACCTTAGATTTAGAATCAAGTTTTTTGATTAATTTCTTCAGTCTTTGATCATCATATTTTTTATCTTCTCTGGATGAGTTTTTTTCATCAAACTCTACATTAGAATCTATACCAAACTTTTGGCATAAAGAAACATATTTTAATTTTATGTTTTTATAATCTAGATCCCTCAGATAATAACTAACACCTTTGCTTTTTATTTCATCTATGAGGTCATGAGCTTTTTTGAGAGCATCTTTTCTTTCTACATCAGAGTAGAAATCAGAATCCGCAATAGAAACGTAAACCTTAAATCTTTCATCATAACTACTTGAATTTGGTTTACCTTCATAATCATAATCCTTCCTAAACTCCGACATACCTTTCTCAATCTCCTCAGTAGGCAATCCTAGACGAACCTTTCCTAACAATAAAGTGGTTACGACCATATTGTTGAAATTATGGTAACCTCGCGTCTCAATAAGTTTATTCTTAAGGAATTCTGCCAGTGTAAGATCATTTCTTGATGCTAAATCAATTACATTATAAGGACCATGCCACGTAACTGCGCCATCAGTAAATTCACCAACTCTCAGAGTTAGATCAAAAACCTCTTTTGTAAGGTCTACTAGTTTTTCTCGTGGATACCAATTATTTTTCCATAAAATATCTAGCATGTCGACGAGTTGATGACTCACTAGCGAATCCTTTCTCCATCCATGTCTCAAAATACTATCCTTCAAACCCTTTATAAAGTATAACTTTGATTTCTGAGGGTTTACGCTTGAATAGAATATCGCCAGTGCGAAGCACTCATTTACTAAAGATTGGTAATCACCAGATTTATTTAAATTTGCTTCGAACGGTAATAGATCACTTTCATTGACTATTTTATCTAGAGCACTCTTATTAATTTCACTGAGTTTGAAATAAAAACTCCAAGGGATCACATTTGTACTCTCTTGAAGAAGTCGAGTCTTTAATGCAGTGGATAGTGCACTGTCTGTTTTTGTTAAGAAGTCAAAAATATAGGACCACAGAAATGATGTCTCAACTTTTAAGTATGAACTCAACCTTTGGTCGTGGCTATCAACATAATCGAGGTAATTTCTAACGGTTTTTGCCACCGTCTCTACTCCTTCTAAGATTTTAATAAAAGCATCGAAAATTGCAGCATACAAAGCTAGCTCATCATAATATCTAAAATGACTGTCCGTATCATTTATAATTTCATCAAAATTAAATTTGCCTATCGCAAAAGATATTAGAGCGAACTTCCTACAGACATCTTTATACCGCCAATCAACACTCCTTTCCTGTCTAAGCTTCGTTATTAACCCATTCAATATTTCTTTCTCCTGGTCTGAAATTTCAATTGCGAAAATCTTTCTATAGAAAGCAACGAAAAAACCATCTTCTGTTATAGGTAAATTTTTTAATAATACAGAAGCCTTAACTTTATCTCTAATCTTTTTATTTCGAATGAGAATGTCTAAAAACTTATGCGAACTCAGGACCTTAAGTAAGGATAGAAATTCATAGTTATCAAATGAATCAATGATTTTAAGAATATCTTCTGGCTTATGGTATAAAACAACCTCAAAAAATGACTCAATTAGTTTTTCTCTACCTTCCCCACTTTGATATATTTTCTCTTCCTTCTCTGGAAAATATTGATAATTCTTTCGCACAAGATCGTTAAATATGGTGGGGCTATTCTTTTTATTTACATTAATAAGAATATAAAGATAACTGCGCCACTGTTTCCAAAAAGGATCGCTTGGTTTACGTTCTTTATCTACAAGTTCAAAGTATTTATTTTCATTGTATGTATCCTGGACCTCTTTGAGATTATCAAGTAACCTTTGAGCCAGATCTTTTTTGCCAGCCTTTAGGAAAATAACTGCATTTTCTAAAAGCGAGCTAACACCAGCAGTCCAAATAGAAGATAGGTAATCACTGCTTCTGAAATCATTTCTATTTAAACTCCATTGCTTGAATTTATCTTTTAGAGCAACCATATCGACGAAAAGAATCTTCTTCACCTGGAAATTATCACTTTCAATTAATTCATCGATAAGATTATCATTTTGACTAGCGATGGCTGGTATAAACTCTGAGGAGTTTAAATAATACGCATCATCAACACCATAACCACTATGATTCCCTAGATATACATCGAGCAGATTAAGGTCCAGAAGACCTATAATATTGTTGCTTTTCTCATATTCTTTACGGAGGAATGGTATAAAATAATCTTCAAAATAATCCCTATTTGATAGTATGTCTAATTGCCGGAGAATTTTCGGATCATCTTCATATTCCACCTTAAGTTTCTGTGTAAAAAAGAATTCCTGGTAACGTCGATGTTGGTATATAAAACCTGGTTCGGGATTAACACCTGAACTACTTCTATCAAAAAACAGGTTACTTAGATAATTTAGTATTTCATTTATCGACTTATAATCCAATTTAGGAAATTTCCTTCCTATAATTTCCTGCAATTCCTTTTGCGGAAACCTATATTGGAATCTTTGTTGAAATATAAATGATATTTCTTGATTAATTTCTATAAGAGAGTCACATTTTGAATCGAGTAGGTTAAGATTATCTATATTCTTTTTGTGCTCCGGGCTATTCAGTAGCAATTGAACTTTGGCTTCTATAAGATCCGTCACATTACTATCAGGACCAATGTCTTCAATCGTTTCCCAGAGTAATCGAATCAATAATATATCTCTACTTTCACTAATTATTTTTCTATTCTTCTTACCGAGCTTTTTTAAAAGAGAAACCTTCTGAGAATCTCCTTTTGCCTTAAAAAAGGCTTCCACAAAGGATTCATCTAACTCACAAAATTCTAGTTCAGATATTTTAGGAAGATACGCATGTGATTTTAATCTGTTGGGATTACCAGACCGGCACGAAATTATGATCTTCTTAACTTCTTCTTTTTGAACCAATTTGCTTATATGTGCGAGTACATGATCAGCTTTTTCTTCGCTCAACTCATCCAGGCCATCGAACAAATAGATAAAACCTAACGCATGACCACTGATATTGGATTCCTGTTGTCTTATATGTATTAAATTTTCCAGATTTTCATTTATACAATCTTTAAGATTTATAATCATAGGTATAAATCCCCTCTTAACAAGAGACTGCATCATTGATGATTGAGTTTTCTTATCCAGACCTGCGAGTTCTCTAAAATACTTATGCACAAGAATACTTTTGCCCGAGCCCGGATGACCAATAAGCAAAAATATTTTTTGTTTACTTTTCAAAATACTACCGAGAGGACTTTTAATAGCCTTACCAGAAATAGAGAGGGGTAAATTGATATATTCTGACGATTGCAGAAATGTTTGTTTATTCTGATCTGTACTATTTTTAATAAATTCTAGCTCATTAGCTTCTCCAAAATAAACCTGAGCAAGATCAATATTCGAGGGTTGATTCAACAAAATTTCGAAGTTGCTCGGAACAACCCATTCTATTGTGATTCCTAGCTGTTTTGCTTTTCCCGCGATTTTCTCTTGTTTTCCTGAAGCAGTCTTATTTTTATTACTACTCTCAGAAAATTCTTTATTTATATAAAAGATTACTTTATTAAGATTCTTATGCTTATTTTTTGCTTTCTGTAATGCAGATTCTATTTTTTGAAAATTAATATCACTATCAAAAAACTTTGACTGAAAACCAATATGATATTTACCATCTTTAACGGGTTCGGTTTCAATACCTGTTTGATTTTTATAGCGAAAAATCCCAGATGTAATGCCGTAACGTCTACAAAATAGTAAATAGCAAAGAGACTCAAAGCTTTCTCTACAGTTATTGTTTCTTTCTCTGAAGTGGTTAAAGTCTATCTTAACCAGTTTTTTAACTGCATACTTCTTTGGCATAGCATTTTATTCAGAAAACTTACCGCCAGAAATATCAAAGAATCTTTCGAAGAAGTTTGTTAGTTTAGTCAAAACGCTCTCACGCTTTTTGGTACGCTCACCAGTCGGTGAAAAGCGAGATACTGGGGGTAGTACCTTAGTTATAGCTGTGCCAGTAGTTGCTACGTTACCATCACGAAAGGCATTGCGTACAAAAGTATAAGTTGCATCAGGGTCTAGACCCTCACTTGTAATAATCTTATCGAGTTCTTCAACCTTTTTCTTATCTACGAATTTCTGCCAATCTTCATCGACGATAGAGTGAACGTCCAGTGTTGTAATGAATTGATTGATAAGTTCTTTCTTATTTCTCAGCTCAACACTTGAATCTATAGCTTTGTTGATATCAAGCAACAATTCACGATTCTTTGTATGATCTTCGTGATACCTCTTAATAAGCCCCAAAACGTAATCAATGTTTATCTCAACCTGCTTAATGAGTTCCATCTCAAATACCACATCATCATTGATGTTTTCTTTTACATCTTCTACCCCCTTACGAAATTCGTTATAAAGATCAATGTATGCGCTGTGATAGTCCTGGATATCACGATCAGATAATATTTCATTTCCAGCAAACTCATCGAAGGTTGTTAGAATATTTCGCACTCGCAAAATTGCACTATAGAGCTTGATAAAGTCCTTTTGATTTTGTTCACCCACGATACGTTCACCGACCGGGAACCTTTCCATAAGTTCTGCTACTAAGCTCGTATATCCTCGCACTTCTTTGTCTC
>CAYITW010000037.1:0-1463 GCA_964366395.1 uncultured Candidatus Saccharibacteria bacterium | reverse complement strand
GCATAAGCCTTCAGAAGCACTACCCCACTCGCTTCCTTATCCCCGAATAGAGAGATCGATTCATTAGTTGCTTTTTCAAGATTTCTGAAGCACACAATATTTCCAAAAGTCTTTACGCTGTTGAGGATTCGGTTGGTACGCGAATATGCCTGCAATAGTCCATGCAATCTTAGATTCTTATCTACCCATAATGTATTGAGGGTCGTAGCATCAAATCCAGTCAAAAACATATTGACCACAATGAGCACATCGATCTCTCGGTCCTTTACCCTCTGGCTCACATCTTTATAATAATTTTGGAACTTGTCGGACGAAGTATCGTATGAAGTTCCAAACATCGCATTGTAATCGGCAATAGCACCATCAAGAAAATCTCTTGAGCTTGCATCTAGTCCAGTGGTATCTTCTGAGTTTTCATCAATCATTCCATCTGCATCTTCATCGTTTACTCCAAAGCTATAGATTGTCGCCACCTTGAGTCGCTTATCATTTGGCACATCTGCTAGCTGCTTTTTAAACTCAGCATAATATTTCTTTGCAACATCGATTGATGAGACAGCAAAAATTGAGTTGAAACCTGCCAATCTTCGTTCTTTTAGTTTATAAAAACTATTGCGTTTAGTCTTCTGATAAAAATGTTCTCGAATGTAGCTAACAATATTAGCTAGGCGTTCTGGTGCCGCAAGTACTGATTCGCGATCAATATCAACTACCATCTTTTCTTCAATATTCTCTGCCATTTGAAGAGTCGAGACATAGTCTACCTTGAACGGTAAAACATTCTTATCTGCGATAGCGTCCACAATTGTATAGGTATGCAATTTTTCACCAAAAGCTTGTTCTGTTGTTTTCAAATCTGGTCGGCCACCTGAAGGTGAATTTATTGCAAAGATTGGTGTACCAGTAAAACCAAAAAGATGGTAGTTTTTGAAGGTTTTTGTGATTGCTGCATGCATGTCACCAAACTGAGAACGGTGGCATTCATCAAATATGAGGACCACATGACCATCAAAAATAGTGTGACCCGTATTACGCCCAATAAAACGATCGAGCTTCTGGATGGTTGTAATGATGATGCGTGAATTAGGATTTTCTAATTGTTTCTTTAGAATTGCTGTGCTGGTATTGCTGTTCGCCGCACCTTTTTCAAACTTGTCATACTCGCGCATTGTTTGATAATCCAAATCCTTACGATCCACGACGAACACGACCTTATCAACATAAGCTAATTTACTTACCATCTGCGCTGTCTTAAAGCTGGTGAGTGTTTTCCCCGATCCTGTTGTATGCCAAATATATCCACCGGCCTCTATAGTTCCAAGTTTCTTATAATTTGTACTGACTTCGATACGGTTAAGTATTCTTTCTGTTGCGACTATTTGATATGGTCGCATTACTAAAAGCTGACGATCAGTAGTAAACACGCAGTACTTGGTCAAAATATTCAAAAGTGCATGTTTAGC
>CAYITW010000036.1:0-7841 GCA_964366395.1 uncultured Candidatus Saccharibacteria bacterium | reverse complement strand
TCAGACAAAAATAAATATCCATACCTACCATGCTGTTACGAAATTCCACATACAGTTGGAGCTTTAAAGGGAAAATATAAAGAATGGAAATTAGGAACTCAACAAACACCTGCCCCTAAAAAAGGATTAGTGGGACATGTTTTAGCACCTGATAAGATGGCTAAATATGATAGATACGCGAGACTACCAAAAAATATAAATCTACTTATTGAATCTTTAGATATGAATATAGAAAAAATATTACGTTATGGTGTTATTGAATCACCGAATAGTATATTGCACTGTATGGAGAATGCTATAAATTATGATATATATACATCTAAAAAAGATAAAGAAGCATATGTTCGTGAAAAAAGAAAAGATATGGCCGACACATTATCTATGCAGTTAGGAAAACAAGAGATGTATAACATGACTGAAAAAGAAATTAAGCAATATGTAAATAATGTAGATTTTTATTTTGATCCTTCAATATCTGCAACGATTTTATCGATAGCAGTTCGAAGTTCGTGTTGTCTTACTACAATCTGACTAATCTTTGTATTGAGTTCAATAATGTTAACTACTTCACGAATATCTTTTGCCACAACATAATTAGATATGGATACATTGTAATCATTTTCAGAAATTGTTTTGTTGTCAACTAACTTAGCAAAAAATTCTATATCCTTACGAGCAACGAATGCATCCAGGATTTTTTTGCGATTATCTCCTGTCAACTTATTTTTATTTCCACCACGTACAAACTCAACAGATGCATCAATGAAAAGCACCTTATTATCTTTTTTACTCTTCTTAAGCACAAGAATGCATGTATCTATGCCGGTTCCAAAAAACAAATCTTTTGGAAGCTGAATAACAGCATCAATATAATTATTATCTATAAGATATTTACGAATTTTTTGTTCAGCACCACTTCTGTATAAAACACCAGGGAATTCAACAATTGCCGCAGTGCCACTTGTAGAGAGCCACGTGAGCATGTGCATAGTAAATGCGAGATCTGCTTTGCTCTTTGGTGCTAATACTCCGGCTGGTGAGAAACGTGGATCATTTATGAGTAACGGATTGGCATCACCATCCCATTTGATTGAGTAGGGTGGATTAGAAACAATGGCATCAAAAGGCTCATCGTCCCAATGCTTTGGATCTGTGAGTGTGTCTCCATGAGCAATATCAAAATGATTGTAGTTGATATCGTGCAAGAACATATTGATGCGGCAAAGGTTGTAGGTTGTGAGATTGATTTCCTGTCCATAAAAACCTAAACGAACGTTATCCTTACCGAGGACCTTAGCAAATTTAAGGAGGAGTGATCCAGAACCACAGGCAGGGTCATATACTTTGTTTACTTCTTTTTTACCAACAGTTGTTATCTCAGCGAGAAGCTCACTTACTTCCTGGGGAGTATAAAACTCACCACCAGATTTTCCGGCGTTTGAGGCATACATAGTCATAAGAAATTCGTATGCATCACCGAAAGCATCGATTGTGTTGTCGGAGTACTTACCAAGTCGCAGATCACCAATAGCTTCTAAAAGCTTGGTCAGTTTTTGATTTCGTCTTTCTACAGTACCGCCAAGTTTGTTAGAGTTTACATCAATATCATCGAACAATCCCTTCAGGTCATCCTCACTATTTGCACCTTTTGCTGAGTTTTCTATATTACGGAATACTGATTTTAGCGTCTCGTTAAGATTTGCATCATTACGGGCATTTTTACTTACGTTTACAAAAAGCTCACTTGGTAAAATATAAAATCCTTTTTCCTTTACAGTATCAGATCGACCAAGCTCAGCTTGTTTATCAGAAAGTGATGCATAGTCAAAATCTTTCTTACCAGAACGACGTTCATCAGCATTTATATAGTTAGTTAAATTCTCACTGATGAAACGGTAGAAGAGCATACCAAGAACATAAGACTTGAAATCCCAGCCATCCACACTTCCCCGTAAATCGTTAGCAATCTGCCAAATAGCACGATGTAGTTCTGTGCGTTCCTGCTCTTTGGTCATATTTAAATTTAATTCTTTGGTGCTCATATAATTTATTTTTGTTCAGCGCCTTCGTATACGAAGTTCTCCGCAATCTTCCACACTCCCTTCTCTCGAAAGGCAGGAATCTTCTGTCGACGGGCAGCATTGGCAAGAGCTGGACCAGATTTAGAGTTTTGTTTTACATAATCTGAAAGAGTGATAATTTTGTCACCCTTAAGGTAAGTTATACGCTTGTGCAAGGACTCCATAAGTGAGAGAGCGAGAATCTTTTCCATCTTCTTCGCAGTTTTCTTATCACGATACTCAGCAAAGGTGCTGTAATAGTCCTTCTTTTCTTTATCGCGGATGATAATTCCAGGAAAGCCTAGGCGCTGGAACTGATAGTTCATAAGCACACGACCAATACGACCATTACCGTCATTGAATGGGTGAATTGTCTCAAACTCCAAATGGAACTTTGAAATCTTATCAACAAAATAATCATCGAGATGTGAAGTGTATTCGAGAAGTGTTGTCTCGATCATTCTCTCTACATGCTCTGGCGCAGGGGCAACATGTGTACCGATACGCACATACTCTCCCTGCTTTCTAAAGCGTCCGGCAATATCATCATCGATGCCACCAATAAGCATCCTATGCAGTAAGAGAATTGTCTCTTTATTTATTTCTGACTCTTGAGACTTAGTTCTGATATAAACAACGACACGAGCAAGATTTTTTGCTTCGAATACTTCTCGGACCGAAACATCTCGAGCGACTTCCATTTCAAGAAGAATCTTTTCAGTTTCCTTAAGAGTAAGGGTTGAATTTTCTATCGCATTAGAGTTATAAACTGCCTCAGCAACTTCCGCTTCGTCCACGAGCACCAAAAGTGAATCCTTGCCTTGGCGAAGGGTGTCATACTCCTTTTTGAGATCCTGGAGTTTCTCTTTAATTGGTTTAGTGGTAGCCATACTTGTAATTTTTTGGATATTAAAACTTACTGGCTATTATATACCTTTTCACCATCTTTTGTCAAATACCAGTGAAAAATAGCATAAAAAGCTACGTTTTCACTGGTATTTACTATGTGAGTCTAGTGATAGAGTAGCTTTTAACGCCAAAATAGCCCTTAGAATAAAGGCTTATCGAGTAAATTACTAATTTTGTGACTGGAAGTCGCCTTAAAGGAGACCTGCGGGCATCATTTGCCTTTATCTATAGTCCCGTCCATTCCTTTTGGCACTCTGCGCAACGTTGATTACCGGTGTGTTCGAACATGTCAGTAAATTTATTCGGTTGATACATTTGATCAGCTTCACTCCAGAAGAACTCATCGTCAATGATAGTTTCTACTAATTTACGCTCACTGCCACATAATTGGCACGCATGTTTTGGAAATATTTTTGTCTCACTGTTCATGCTCTGATCGTTGATCGAACAGGGCGAGAAGTCAATATTCATACCCTTACTTTAGTTCTCGTTCTCGAGTAAAATTCAATGCATGAGTAATACTGGTACATTTAAGGCTTTGGGAGATTTACCTGATGATATTGTCAGTGATTTCAAAAACAAAGAATACAAAATCTGTAAAGAAAAATGTACTAATTTTTTAGTCTCCAATCCAGATAACGGCATTGCGCTCATTTATCTTGGAAAAATAGCTGAATCAGAAAAAGATTATCAATCTGCCATTCAACATTATAAAAAAGTTACACAAATTGAACCACGCTTCCCTTATATCTGGAGTTATATTGGTGAAGACTATACAGAACTAGAAAAATACAAAGAAGCTTACGAAGCTTTCACTGAAGAAATTGCTCTGATACCCTACAAAGCTGCACCTTGGTGTATGGCTTCCATTAGTGCTCAAAAGATGGGTGATCATGAACTAGCTGTGGGAATATTAAAAATGGCACAAGGAAAAGTAGAGAAAGAGGGACAAAGTATAGTTGCTTATGCACTTGGGGCACTAGAAGAAGTTGTTGGTAATAACGACGAAGCTTTGGTTAATTACGTACAGGGTCAAATGACTGCTTTGGACGAAGAAAATAAACTTATATCTGCCAAAGGAATATATAAGTTGCTAAAGAAGAGTCGAAAATGATATGAGTACAAATAGCACCAAAATAGATCCAATAAATATGACACTGACAACAGACCCCACCCATTCATCCGGTTGGAAGACTATTTTATTTAATTGCAATTGTCATACTTTCGAAGCTGTTACTCTACAAATCATTAGAGCTATTCAATGCACTCGAGAAAGAGCCGACAACTTAGCATTCTTTGCTGACCGTACGGGAAGTGTCATAGTATATGAAGGCTCAAATGAAAGATGCGAGAAAGTAGCCAAGGTGTTGGGAAGTATTGGTCTGGTTGTTACAGTAACTCAATAGAATTACACATGGAGTATTAAAGTTTGAGCCTCGAATCTTTAATTTGATTAGTCTGTATTAAAAGTTGTGGTCATCACAAACAGGTGCTGTTCTCTGAAAAATGTTTCGAGTTCCTTTTGGTCCCCTTTTAAGCCCACATGCCACATATCAATATCCTCTAACGGTCGAGGGTCCTTGTAATCGTAAATAGTTATCACTGTTAGCTTTTTTCCTTTTATCTTGAATGCCCACTCAAAGCGGGTCTTTTGATCACCTGATCTCCATTCATCATCTCTGGTCCTATCATTGGGAAAACTAAAAGAATTGAATAAGAGTTCGTAATCACACTGAAGATAGCCGACAAAACTTGTGTGATTTACGTCCTTTGGATCTGCTTTTATAAATTCTTTCATGGCACGAACGAACATACCGGAACACTCCGAAGAAGTCTAGCTACCCCACACTCATGCTCACTATATTGGAAAATCTTCGAAAAAAGAGTAGATTAAGGGAATATTACTATTACCATAAATGAAGGCATCGGAAAAATTACAATTCATTAAGGATTTAATACATGAAAGAGCTCAGATAAGCCCGGCTGGTATTTTAAAGTTTCAACTCAAAGATCAACCATCATTCCCTACAAACGAGCAGATACTTGTCTTGAAAAAGCTTGAGCAAGAAGATCTAATCGGGGACCTGAACGTTATCGGCAAAGCTGTCAGTTTCTGGGTTATCAGCACTTTTGGTGATTATGTTAAAACTGTTAAGCCTGATACCGATCTTGTCTCCATCACCATCGGGATCAACACTCTTTCTATCGATAAGGTTACCGCTACCGCCCGTTTGAATACTGTTCAGGCTATTTTCAATCCTAAGAGCCAGGAGTTTGCGGTCCTACTTAAGTTGGCCACAGCTAAAAATAATCAGGTGACGTACGCAGACATTCTCGGCGATTCTGTTTCAAAAACCACCAAGCGCAATCTGACTTTTGTAATCCGTAACATCAAAGAGGCACTCGGTATTTTGCCAGCAAAGAAAGCTAAGAATAAAGACATAATCAAGAACATCAAAGGTGTCGGATACAAGCTCGCGCCATGATTTTTATCGGGTCACATTGAACCCACAATAAACCCATAATCGTTCCGTCCATTTATCTCTCTCGGACGACTACAGTCAAAGCACAATGCTTTGGCTTTTTGTTTAGAGCATTCATTACCAATTAATTCGATTACCCATGATCAAAAAGAAAACCACACGATGGTCCTCGGATGATTCCGTTGATCCATCAGATGTCTTTACGACATACGACTTGGGCTGTGCCAGCTTTTTGCTGTGTCTCGGATTCAAACTTGAATCTCTGGACCGCGATAATCCTCGCAAAGCCCTCTTTATGTTCAAGCGTGAGCCTCGTATCGAGGAGTACGCTAATAAATACTTCACCGACGAGGTCGAGGTGAAGGCTCGTTCCATGTTCGATAGCATTAAGGCTTTGAAAAACAAGCTTTACTCGGAATAGCCATGTTGCTTTTGGACGCAGACACCAAGAAATTCCAAGAGCTCTACAAGGCTCGTTTTGGAGTGGATATAAGCAAAGATGAGGCCCTCGCAAAAGGGACTCAGCTTTTGCGCTTGATGGAACTCGTCTACAAACCAATGACCCAAGAAGAACACAAGCTTATTCATAAAAGAAGGCTCGAAACAATTCAATTACTAACACATAAATTACAAAATCATGAATCAGAACCTAGAGTCACTTACAATCAAAGAGGAACTCAACAAAATTAAGGATCGTATTACTCCACCGGAACCTATCACTCTGGATCAAGTCCGAGAAGTATTGGACCTCACTATCAAGAAAGATGACGGTAATAAAATCATCACCTTTCTTGCCATGCTTGCCGCATACACCGACAATGCGCAATTCAATATCAGTTTTAACGCACCCTCATCTTCTGGTAAAAGTTTTATCCCGCTTGAGATATCTCACCTCTTCCCTCAAGAAGATGTGATGAAACTTGCAGGTGCATCGCCCACCTCATTTCTACATGAGACCGGCGTGTACAAAAAAGAAACGAATGAGCATTTCATCGATCTATCAAGAAAGATAATCATTTTTCTTGATATGCCACATGCAACACTTCTTACCAAGCTTCGCTCGCTCTTATCTCACGACGAAAAAGAAACGAGGCATAAAATCACTGACAAAACTCAAAAAGGTGGGACCAAAACAAAGACCGCTGTCGTGAGAGGATTCCCATCAGTCATATTCTGCTCTGCCAATGCAAAAATGGACCAGCAAGAAATGACCCGTTTCCTACTTCTTAGCCCTGAAATCAATCAGGAGAAAATATTTGCTGGTATCCATCAGTCTTCTCGTAAGGAGTCTGACAAAAAGAAATATTACAAAGAGCTTAATGATAATCCTCTCCGCAAAGCTCTTATCAAACGTATCCAGGCTATCAAAGCTGAAGGTATCGATGAGATTATCATCGAGGATGAGAAGTCAGTCCAAGATAGATTCTTGGCTCACATCAAAAATCCACAACCAAGAAATCAACGCGACATCAAGCGTATTTACTCAATCATCAAATCTGTCGTTCTTCTGAATGTCTGGCATCGTAAGCGTGAAGGATCAACCCTCTACGCATCCAAAGAAGACATTGATACTGGTTTTGAGATTTGGGACAAGATATCGCTCTTTCAGGAACTTGAAATCTCCCCTTACCTCTACGAGTTCTATCAGCAGATTATTCTTCCTCTCTGGAATCGTGATCAGGTTGATGAATTCGATACGCCTGTTCCCGAAGAAAAGAAAATCGGAGTTAGTAGACAAGATATGCTCAAGCAATATGCCCACTTCTATGGTGGTAACCTCGGCATGTTCAGACTCCGTTATGACTATCTGCCAAACATTGAATCAGCTGGTCTTATATTCCAGGAACCTGATCCGAACGATCGTAGACAACTCCTGACGTATCCAGCAACTGCAATAAAAAAGCTTGAGAAAGCTGAGGTAATAAATAGTGCGTACGAGTCGGGGGTAAATACTGCCAACGTTGAAAATGAGATAAAAGCTGAAGATGTGCCTTTTTAAAGGATTTGCAATTACCCCACGAAGAAGGTAATACAGCAACATCCTTTATCAATTAACATTACCCACTTATGGCAACAAACATTGAATATTTCATGTATGCTCGTAAGTCTTCTGAATCAGAGGACCGACAAGAGCAATCAATCGAGGATCAAATAAATCGCCTCAAAGAGCGAGCTAACTCTCTTGGTATTTCTGTTAAAGAAATCCTCACTGAGGCAAAGTCAGCCAAGCAACCCGGTCGACCAGTCTTTAACGATATGCTTCGGCGTATTGAGAAGGGTGAAGCAAAAGGAATTCTCTGCTGGCAAATCAACCGTCTCGCACGTAATCCTATCGACAGCGGAAAGTTAAGCTGGATGCTTCAGAAAGGTATTATCGAATCCATTCAGA
>CAYITW010000035.1:0-8316 GCA_964366395.1 uncultured Candidatus Saccharibacteria bacterium | reverse complement strand
TATGTCGAGTCCTACCGAAAATGATTTCGATATCTTAGATGAATCAAATAAAGCTTCAAATCGATGGTCTGGTGAACAAAAAGAAAACTATAACAATTGGTGTTACGCATCTTTAGAGGAGGTTAAAAAGAATATGGCAATGACTGGTTATCCAGGAAGTAATATAATATATGTAAAAGGAATGGTTGAGAAAACAATTCCAAAAACAACTCCATCTCAAATCTCAATATTACGACTTGATACAGACTTTTACGAATCAAGTAAACACGAATTAGTTCATCTTTTTCCTTTACTTTCAAAAAATGGCGTTCTTCTTTTGGATGATTACGGAGCTTGGGCAGGGCAAAAAAAATCTACAGATGAGTATTTTGCAGATAAGCCAATACTTCTAAATAGAATAGATGTAGGAGGAAGAATTGGAATAAAGATCCAATAAAAATGAAAAAATTTAATTTCATTCCATCAAAAATCCCAGAAGTTATGATAATTGAGTATAAAAAACTTGAAGATGAAAGGGGATTTTTTGCTGAAACATACAATAATAAGGAATTTATCGAAGCAGGAATTACAGAAGAATTTCTTCAAGATAATCACTCATTTTCTAAAAAAAATGTTATTAGGGGTTTACACATTACCAAGGCCCCTAAGGAAACTGCCAAATTAGTTAGATGTATCAGAGGAGAGATTATGGATGTTGCAGTAGATGCTAGGCCCAGTTCTCCGACTTTTGGCAAATGGGTTTCGGAAATTTTAAGTGAAGCGAATGGGAAAATGCTTTTTATCCCAAAAGGATTTGCTCACGGTTTTCTAGTGCTTTCTGAAGAAGCAGAGATAACTTATAAAATTACAGATTACTATTATCCTGAATATGATAGAGGGATAAAATGGAATGATCCAGATATAGGAATACAATGGGAAATTAAAAACCCAATTTTATCTGAAAAAGATAAAAAATTACCTTTGCTAAAGGATTTGGTTAATTAATCAATCAATGATAGTATGTCCTAATTATGAAAGGCGATCCAACGGCCATACTATCCAAGGTTCTTATAACCGGGGCTTCTGGTATAGTTGGAAGTTATATCGATTTTGGTATTAAACTAGACCACCGAAATCTGGACATTACCGATTTTAAGGAAACAATAGGGGTTATTTCTAAATACTCGCCCAAATTCATAGTTCACCTTGCAGCAGAGACGGACGTGGAAAGGTGTGAAAGAGATCCTCAACACGCTTATATTGTAAATTCCATAGGTACTTATAATGTGGCTATGGCAGCGAAAACTGTGGGAGCAAAAATGATTTACATCTCTACCTCAGCAGTTTTTGATGGTGCAAAGGGTCCATACAATGAAAATGATGAGAGAAATCCTCAAAGTTACTATGCGAAGTCAAAATTCCTAGGTGAGCTTATTGTACAAGGTATACTCAATGATTATATTATCGGTAGAGCTTGCTGGATGTTTGGAGGTGGTAATAAACGTGACAAAAAATTTATTGCAGCTATTATTGGGCAGATGAAACAACCTGAGATAAAGGTTGTAACCAAAAGACTCGGTTCGCCAACATATGGCAAAGATTTGGCGGAGGCAATAAAGCAAATGATTTTAAATAATAAAAAAGGTGTATTTCATATGTCGAATAGTGGCAATCCATCTAGAGTGGATATAGCTAAAGAAATTATTAAAATTACTCGTTCCAAAACAAAACTAATTGAAGTAGACCCAAGTTTTTTCAGTCACGCCTATGCTGATCAAAAAGAAAATAACGAGGGTATGAGGTCAAAGGTAAAAATAACGAGACCTTGGCAAGAGGCACTTCGCGAATATGTACAAGACGAATGGAAAAGTTATATTAATTAAATATGAAAGAATATTATCAAAGGAAAACTTGTAGAATTTGTAACTCCAAAGATCTTGTGAAAGTCTTGGATTTGGGTAAAACGCCACTAGCGAACGCATTTGTTTACCCAAGAGATTTACGAAAAAAGGAAAAATTTTTTCCACTATCAGTTTACTATTGTCAGAATTGTTCTTTGGTTCAAGTGACTGACGTTGTAAACCCCGAGACTCTTTTTGGTGACTATTATTTCATTACCTCTGCCAGTGCACCCCTTCTGGAGCATTTTAAGGATTATAGTAAAGATGTGTTGGAAAAGTTTATTAAATCAGATGAAGATTTAGTCGTGGACATTGGCGGAAATGATGGGACTCTATTAAATGAGCTTAAAAACAAATGCAAAGTAATAAATGTTGAGCCAGCAAGAAACATTGCTCAAATATCTGAAAAGAAAGGAATAAAAACTATTAATTCCTTCTTCAACATGAAAGTAGTAAATAAAATTATAAAAACAAGTGGGCATGCTAACGTTGTAACCGCAAACAATATAATTGCTCATACGGATACGGTTAGAGATTTATTTATCGGAGTTAAGAAGTTACTCAAGCCTGACGGAGTTTTTATTTTTGAGGCTCACTGGGTCAATAATTTGATAAGAGAAGGCGCTTTTGACCAAGTCTACCACGAGCATCTTTCTTATTATTCTCTTCATTCCATAAAATATCTAGTTGAATCAACTGGTATGCGTATTATTGATGTGAAAAAAGTGTCTGTTCAAGGCGAATCTCTACGAGTATATGTTTCTAAAAATAGAAAGGTGCTTTCTTCAGTAGATAAGTTTTTCAAAGAGGAAAAAAAATTAGGGTTAAATACTCTAAAAACTTTTTCAAAGTTTTCTAGTAGTGTAATAAAAAATAAAGATAAGACTCTAAAGCTTTTACATTCTCTCAAAAAAAAGAATAAAAAAATTGTGGGATACGGAGCTCCAGCAAAAGGTAGCACTCTCCTAAATTATTATGGAATAGACGATAAATTGATTGATTATGTTACGGATACTACTTATATGAAGCAAGGACTATATATGCCTGGAGTTCATCTTCCAATTTATCCACCAAGTGTGCTAAATGAAAATCCCCCTGATTACATTTTGATTTTGGCTTGGAATTTTGCAGATAGTATTATAAAAAAGGAAACTGATCTGATAAAAAGAGGGGTAAAATTTATCGTTCCAGCACCTAAGCTTAAAATTGTCTAGATTTATTTTTATTAGCAAGAGTATTTGGTATTTGGTATAATAATCGGATATGAAAAAAATTCTTAATTATAGTATATTTGCTGGTTTGTTTCTGGTTCCTTTTATAGGTTTCATTGTGCCGAACTCAATGTTTTTTCCTTTCATTTCTGGCAAAGGTTTCGTATTCAGGATTTTAGTTGAGATAATTTTTGGTTTGTGGATTATTTTGGCTTTTACGGATTCGCAGTACAGACCGAAATTGTCGTGGATTACAAAATCGGTTTTGCTATTTACACTCGCTATTTTTTTAGCTGACCTTTTGAGTGCCAATCCTTACAAAAGTTTTTGGAGTAATTTCGAGAGAATGGAGGGCTTTGTTCTCATCATTCATTTGGTTATGTATTATTTTGTAGCTTCGTCTGTTCTAATAAAACAAAACTGGAATCGACTCTTCAATACCACAATTCTTGCTAGTACCCTCATGTCTTTTTACGGACTATTTCAGCTTTTCGGTTGGGCAACTATAAACCAAGGGGGTGTCCGAGTTGATGCTACTTTTGGTAATTCTACCTATCTAGCGATTTATCTTGTTTTCCATATTTTCCTATGTCTTTTTATGTTGTTAAAGGAGGCAAAGTCAAATTGGCAGAAGTGGGTCTATGGTCTCATTGCTCTTCTAGAAACTGTTATTCTATACTTTACCGCAACTCGAGGAGCGATTTTAGGTCTTATTGGAGGGTTGTTTCTTGTTGGAATTTTATTAGCATGGAAAGAAAGGGAAAATAAAACTTTACGAAAGATTTCCTTTGGAATCATAGGAGCTTTCATTATTTTAATTATCGGTTTTATTTCTTTAAGAAACACATCTGTTGTCCAACAAAGTCCTGTGTTGTCTAGATTTTCCAACTTAGGTTTATCAGAATTTCAAGGCCAGGGAAGATATTACGTATGGCCGATGGCAGTAAAGGGTATTACAGACCGCCCCTTGCTAGGTTGGGGACAAGAAAGTTTCAATTTTGTTTTTAACAAATACTATGACCCCGGTCTTTATGGTCAAGAAGAATGGTTTGACCGCACTCATAACATCTTTCTCGACTGGATTATTGCAGGAGGAATAGTGGGTTTTTTGGCTTATGCTTGCATGTATATCTCTCTTTTTTACTACATCTGGAGAAGAAACAGTACATTAAAGTTTTCTGAAAAAAGTATTTTGACGGGCATGATAGGTGCTTACATTTTCCACAACATTTTTGTTTTTGATAACCTTATTAGTTATATCCTGTTCTTCACCTTTTTGGCTTACATACATTCCATAAGTATTGAGGCTAGGGAAAGTAATTCTAAATTCTACACAAAAACATTTAGTACAAATATTTCTAACTATACAATAGCTCCAGTAATACTTGTTCTTACTATTGCAACAATATATTTAGTAAATATTCCTGCAATTCAAGCAAATAAAACCTTGATACAAGCTATCAGCATCAAAGATTTGGGACAAGCAGAAAACCATTTAGCCTTGTTTAAAAAAACATTTGCTTACAATTCTTTCGGTAATAGCGAAGCTTTGGAGCAATTGGCTCAATTCACTTCAAACATATACTCATCCGCAGCTCCAGAGGCCGTCAAACAGCAATATTATGATTTTTCAAAACTTAAAATTGAAGAGAAGGTGATGCAAACACCTAATGATGCTAGGTACCTTGTTTTTGCAGGGGCTTTCTTTAACCGTTTCGGTCAATACGATGAGGCTGTGAAATATTTAGAAAGAGCGCTAGTGGAGTCACCCAACAAACAGTCAATTTATTTTGAACTCGGGTCTTCTTATATTGGCCAAGGCAATATCCAAAAAATGTTCGAATTATTCAAAAAAGCATACGAGTTAAAACCTGAGTCGAGAGAATCAAGAATTATTTATGCTATTGGAGCTATATATGCAAAAAATTCAGAAGCTTTGAAAGAGGTGGCAACTCTTATAGACCAGGACACGATCGTTTTTGATAATAGATTTTTGACCACTTATGCAAGGATTGGTGATTATAACAGCGTTATTAATATACTAAATATCAGAATTCAGAAAGATCCAAGCAATAAACAAAACAAACTTGATCTGGCTTCAACATATGTAAATATTGGACAAAAACAGCAAGCAATCAATATCATCACGCAAATGATAAAAGATGACCCCAGTTTCAAGGTTGAAGGAGAGGAATACATAAAACAAATTCAAAACTCATAGTAGATTTGCTTTATTTTGGTATATATGGTATGATAGCTACGTGGGTGCGTTTTTACAGGATTGCTCTGCAGTAATGTATACGTATCAACAACGAATGTTAGGAAAAAACCACCTTGTGTGGTTTTTTCCGTGCAAGTAGTCTTGCTTGAGTTTTCACTTATATAAGTTTAGAATTAATGGATTGTTTTGATGGTTGGTTAGCGGTTCGCACTCACGTATTCATTCGTTGGAGGTTCGCTTCCGCTAACCAACCATCAACGCAAATAAAAATTCCTGCATATGCAGGAATTTTTATTTTAAATTTTAATACAAAAAAAATTATAAAAAATAAAAAGTTATCCACACTTTGTTAGTTTTTTTCATTTATTTATTTTTTTATGTACTATAATTATTTTAGGTCGGAACGTTTTGTGTTTTTTAAAAGTTATTTTAAATTAGTTATTTGTTACAGAATAATTAATTTCTCAATATTATGGCAGCAAAAAAAAGAAAGAAAGCATCGAAGAAGGTTTCGAAGCGAAAAGCTCCAAAGAGAAAAGCAAAGAGAAGAAGATAAATTTCTTTGGTTTCGAAAAACAAAAACTCCAGATTCGGAGTTTTTGTTTTATATGTTATAATCCACTTTACAATGAGTTTTTTAAGTAAATTATTCGGCGACGAATCAAACAAGATTTTAAAGGAAATCAATCCTTTAATTATCAAAATAAACGCTTTAGAGAGCGGTGTTTCTGGTTTGTCGGATAATGAATTGAAGTCTAAAACGACTGAATTTAAGGATAGACTGAATGCGGGTGAAACATTGGATATCTTACTCCCAGAAGCTTTCGCTGTTGTGCGTGAAGCTTCAAAAAGATGTCACAATGAAAGACATTTTGATGTTCAACTGATGGGTGGAATTTTTTTGCATAGAGGAGGGATAGCTGAAATGAAAACTGGAGAAGGAAAAACTCTTGTGGCAACTTTGCCAGCATATCTGAACGCATTAACAGGAAAGGGTGTACATGTGATTACTGTGAACGACTATCTTTCAAGACGAGATGCTGTTTGGATGGGCGAGATTTATTCTTTTCTCGGTGTTTCAGTAGGAGTTTTAAATCACGATGAGTCTTTTTTGTATGACCCTGCTCATACAGAGCTTGATAAAAAAAGAGATGAAGTTGCTTCTTTTAAAATTGTAAATGAGTTTTTAAGACCAGTATCTCGGCGCGAAGCTTATCATGCAGATATTACATACGGCACAAACAATGAGTTCGGTTTTGACTATTTGCGAGATAATATTGAGTATGAGGAGCCTCACCTTCGTCAAAGAGAGGCAAACTATGCTGTTGTTGATGAAATTGACTCTATCCTGATTGATGAGGCCCGAACGCCTCTTATTATCTCTGCTCCAACCACTGATTCTGAAGACTTATATAACCGTTTTGCTGTAATTGCCACAAAACTCGAGAAAGGCGAGCACTATTCCGTAGATGAGAAGTTTAAAACTATATCACTAACTGATTCTGGCATAAGTCGTGCGGAGGAGCTTTTGGGTGTAGAAAATATTTACACAGAAAAAGGGATAAAATATGTTCATCATCTGGAAACTGCTGTTAGAGCCAGTGCTTTGTTTCGTAAAGACAAGGATTACGTGGTAAAAGACGGGGAAGTTATTATTGTGGATGAATTTACTGGACGTCTCCAGCCTGGTCGGCGTTGGTCAGAAGGTTTGCACCAGGCTATTGAAGCAAAGGAACATGTATCAATACAAAAAGAATCAAGAACTTTTGCTTCTATTACATTTCAAAATTATTTCAGACTTTATAAAAAACTTGCTGGAATGACCGGTACAGCCATGACTTCAAAAGAGGAGTTCTATAAAGTTTACGGTTTAAACGTTGTGGCTATCCCAACAAATAAACCAAATGCTAGAGCCGACCATAATGACCTTATTTTCCAAACAGAGACAGGGAAATTTAAAGCAATAAGTAGGGAAGTTAAAAATAGACACAAAAAAGGACAACCGGTTCTTATTGGAACAGTTTCTATCGAGAAAAATGAACTACTTTCAGAATTTCTAAGTGCTGAAGGTGTGCCCCACGAAATCTTGAATGCTAAAAATCACGGACGAGAAGGTGAGATTATTGCTCAAGCAGGACGTCCTTCTGCTGTAACTATTGCTACAAACATGGCCGGTCGTGGAGTGGATATAAAGCTTGGCGGGAAACCAGGAAGTCAGGAAGACTACGAGAAAGTTAAGTCTCTGGGCGGACTTTTTGTTTTGGGCACTGAACGACATGATGCCAGAAGAATCGATAACCAACTTCGAGGAAGATCTGGAAGACAGGGAGATCCAGGAGAGACGCAATTTTTCGTTTCTCTTGATGACCACTTAATGCGAGTTTTTGGAGGTGATTCTATAAAAAATATGATGGGCAAGCTTGGCATAAAAGAAGATGAGCCTATTGAAAACAGGATGATCACTCGTTCGCTTGAGAGTGCTCAAGAAAAAATAGAAGGTTTTAATTTTGACGCTAGGAAACACGTCTTGGAATTTGATGATGTCTTAAACTTCCAAAGAAAGATTTTTTATGGAAGGAGACGGGATGTTTTGCTTGGTAGTTCAGATAAAGTAAAGTCATACATTGAAGATATTTTAGTCAATTCAGAAGATTCTGAAAAGGAGTTAATAAGAAAAAAAATTGAAAATTCAGATGAAAATTATGTTGGAATTCTACGAAAAGTTATATTACAAGCAATGGATATGTATTGGGTAGAACATTTGGAAGTGATGGATTACATGCGTTCTTCAGTGAACCTTCGAGCTTACGGACAAAGAGATCCTTTAGTTGAATATAAAAAAGAAGGATTGCAACTGTTCAAGACTATGGAGATTTCCATCGCACAGGAAATATTTAAACTTATTCCCCAAATACAACCAAGTGTTAATTTCTTTAACGCACCAATAAAATTAACGGAAACTAGAGAAAATGCAGAAGCTGTAACCAAGAGTGCACCCATAGCA
>CAYITW010000034.1:0-8477 GCA_964366395.1 uncultured Candidatus Saccharibacteria bacterium | reverse complement strand
CGCTGTTCTGCGGAGAGTGTGATAGCAACGAAGGCATCCTCCTCTTCGGGCGTCATCGCCTTCTTCTTGCTCGCCTCCGCTGGCTTCTGACCCGGAAAAGCTCCAGGTTGGTTTGCGGGGGTCCTACCACCGCAAGCAGTCACGAACCCAACTAGGCCAATCATTGCAACGAACCAAAAAATCCTTCTGATAGTGCTCATTTGAGCCTCCTCTGCATACTATCTTACACCATTTCAGTCTTTTTGTCAATAGAGAAAATAACCCCCACAAATAAGGGTTTTTTTAGCTTGTTTTTTGCAAATTATGTTATTATATTCTATATGGTTCTCTTTGATGAAGATAAGCAAAATAAGCGGGTAGATGACCTCCGCAGACAAGAAGAAGAGGAATTGGCACAATCCTTATCGACAAAATACGGTATTCCCTATCTTGACCTCACAATCACTCCTATAAACATTGACGCTCTACGTGTAATACCTGAACCAGAAACTCGAGAAGCTCAAATAGCTGTATTTAACGAAATTGATAAAGTTGTAAGCATTGGAGCACTTTCACCACAAAACCCAAAGACAGTTGAATCACTCGAAAAAATAAAATCAAAAGGTTACACTATAAAACTTTATATGGTTTCTCATGCCAGTCTTAACAAGGTCTGGGACAGATATAAAGATTTATCGTATTCATTTGAAACAAAATCTGGAGCACTAGATATTTCAAACGACGAAATAACAGAATTTCTTTCAAAAGTTCATACCATACCAGACGTCCACAAACTTATTGATGAAGTTTTAGCAATGAAAAAAAGTTATCGCATATCTAGAATAATGGAAATAATTCTGGCGGGCGCTATTGCAGTAAATTCCTCTGATATCCATCTAGAACCCGAAAAAGACTATGTTCGACTAAGATACAGACTGGATGGAATACTAACCGACATTTTGGAATTTGATATAGATACATTTCATTTGCTCGTGTCTCGCATTAAACTTATATCAAACCTCAAATTAAACCTTACTGGTGCACAAGACGGTAGGTTTAGTATTAAAATTAGTGATAGTGAAATAGAAATAAGAACATCTCTTTTACCGGGAGCATACGGAGAGTCTATTGTACTTAGAGTTTTAAACCCAAAATCAATATCTGTTCCTCTAAATGAACTTGGTATTCATCCTCGCTTACTTGCTGTAATAGAAAAAGAACTAGGAAAACCGAACGGAATGATACTTCTGACTGGTCCGACGGGTTCGGGAAAAACAACAACCCTATATGCTTTTTTGAAAAAAATCCACACACCAGAAGTAAAAATTATCACCATAGAAAACCCTATTGAATACCATTTACCCGGCATAGTCCAAACACAAACTAACGAAAAAACAAACTATACCTTCGTTGCTGGACTCCGTAGTGCTTTAAGGCAAGACCCTGATGTTATCATGGTCGGTGAAATTCGAGATAGTGAAACAGCAGAAATTGCAATCAACTCTGCTTTGACAGGACACTTGGTTTTTTCAACCCTCCACACCAACAACGCCGCAGGGACATTCCCAAGACTTATAGACCTCGGAGTAAATTCAAAAATTATTTCGTCTGCTATCAACTTAGCCATAGCACAAAGACTTGTTCGAAAACTTTGTAGTAACTGCAAAAAACAAATAGTCCTAGAGGGAGAAGATAAAATCGCAATAGAAAAAACCCTAAACACAATCACTGACAAATCTTATCTTGAAGGGTTAGACCTGGGACATATTTACCAAGCAGTGGGCTGTGACCAATGTAATAAAATTGGTTTTAAAGGTCGAATCGGAATACATGAAGCTATAGCAATGGATGTAAATATTGAAAATATTATTCGAGACAATCCAAGCGAGAGAGAAATTAAAAAAGCCGCAAAGGGTCAAAATTTATTGGACTTAACGGAAGATGGTGTAATAAAAGTTCTTGCTGGTATAACAACACTGGATGAGTTACGTAGAATAATTGATATTGATAAAGATTAGAAAACTAGACATCGATGCCAGCTCAAGCTCTAGTGTGTAAAACACTTGCCTAAAGTAATACCCTATTTATACTTGAAGTAGGGAGTAAATCCGCCTCATCTGCGGACCCGCCGATGAGGCGGGAAGCTCCAAAGCATAAATCTCTAAGCAACACTTTTAATTGTAGAACCAAAAGCTAAGTATTTCACAAAGGATAACTCCAGAATATTACACAAGGTAATACCCAGAATGTCCTCGAAGAAACACTCGTAAACATAAATGCTTAGTTGCTTAGAGATTTATATTTTGGAGAAAAAATAATAAGCAGATTTCACTGCTTTAACTCCTTTTTTCGACAAATAACCTTACGAGAGTAGTCTAGCATAAAAAAGTTTCAATGTCAAGCTCATATTACTATACATCTTTTGTAGTATAATATGCTTAACTATGAAGAAGAAAAGGAGTCTTGGGCCGGAGCGAAGCGGAGGCAATAAATTAAACGAGGTGTCAGCTACGACTGAGTCTGTTTTCCTCGATACTACCCTACGACCCGACAAATGGGATGATTATGTCGGCCAAACCAATATAAAAAAGAACCTAAAAATACTTCTAACTGCTGCCAAAGAGAGAAGCCACCCGCCAGAGCATATTCTCTTCTATGGACCTCCAGGACTTGGAAAAACCACCTTAGCCCACCTGATTGCCAAAGAGATTGGAGCTCAAATGAAAGTAACCTCAGGACCAGCTATTGAAAAAATTGGGGACTTAGCGTCAATCCTCACCAATCTTTCAGCTGGAGACATTTTATTTATAGATGAAATACACCGCTTAAACAAAACTATTGAGGAGGTGCTTTACCCTGCTATGGAATCAGGGTCACTGGATATTATTATTGGGAAGGGTCCTTCAGCTCGAACAATCCAACTCGAGCTACCACCTTTCACTTTGATCGGCGCCACTACACGTATTGCTATGATTTCCTCTCCTCTTCGTTCAAGATTTTCAGGTGGAATTTTTAAGCTTGAGTTTTATAGCAACGACGAAATACAGAAAATAATCACCCGCTCCGCAAAAATTTTAGGAATTGATTTGGAAAAGACTGCGGGAGAAGAAATCTCCAAACGAAGCAGATATACTCCACGTACAGCTAACTATTTTTTGAAACGCTGTCGTGATTTTGCACAAGTACACAAAACTTCCCTAAGTAAAAAATCTGTGGACGAAGCGCTGAAGCTTCTCGGAATTGATACAGTGGGACTTTCTCCCTCTGACAGAGAAATATTAAACACAGTAATAAACAAATTTGCTGGAGGTCCTGTAGGATTAAATACTCTTGCGGCTGCTCTTTCTGAAGAACAAGCAACTATTGAAGAGTTCAATGAGCCGTACCTAATACAACTTGGTTTTCTTGAGAGAACCTCGCGTGGAAGAACTGTGACCGCAAGTGGGTATGAGCACCTAGGCCTCACCCCCAAAACCCTCCTGTAAAACTTCCAAATTTGACGATCTCCTTCGTTAGACTTCGGTAAAATAATCCTCACCTTATACTTATAAGGCTCGACTTATTTTCCTAGTCCGCCTCGGATTTCATTCAAATTTGAAAGTTTTAAATAAATAAAAAATCTGGGGTTATGTTGGACCCCAGATCCTAGCTAGCGAAGAATTAGATTCATGATATCTGAACTAACATGTTCAGATTCAAGTTCGTCTTTCATGAATTCCCGAGTTTCAGCCCGAGCCCTTGCCAACAAGCGCTCGGCATCCTTTCGAGTTGGTTTACGAACTCTCACCCTTTGCATTTTGACTTTTGCCACCTTGGATCTTTTTGCCATTTTGATCCTCCTCACTGGATTTTAACACATTTTGATTTTTCTTATAATCCGAGTAGAATTCATGATATATGAGCGGTCATAACAAATGGTCAAAAATAAAAAGGCAGAAAGAAGCAACTGACGCACAAAAATCTAAGATTTTTAGCAAAATGGTTAAACTTATCAGTGTTGAAGCAAAAAAAGCTCATGGCAACATGACTTCTCCTGGACTACAATCTGCAATTCAAAAAGCGAGAGCAATGAATGTTCCAAATGACAACATTGAAAGAGCAATAAAAAAATCTGCAGAAAGCAAGGAGATGGAATCAGCAATATACGAAACTTATGGACCTGGAGGATGTGCGGTTATTGTTGAAGTTCTTACAGATAATCACAACAGAACAACACAAGAAATAAAACTTATTCTTTCTAAACATGGTCATGCATTAGCTGGCATCGGCTCTGCTTCTTGGGCATTTAGCCACACTCCTGGAACTGGCTTCGTGCCACAGACAATGATTCCCCTCTCTGAAGGAGATGGAGAAAAGTTATCAAAACTTATTGATGAATTAGAAGAAAGTGATGATGTTCAGGATGTATTTACCAATGCAGAATAATGTTATAATTAAAACATGATTATATTATTTATTGTTGGTATTTTATTAGGAGTAGTTTCGGTATTTTTTGCATTACAAAACATTGCCGTAATAACTGTCACCTTGTTTAGTTGGAGCCTGACTGGTTCACTTTCGGTCATAATATTACTTGCAATTATTTCTGGGTTTCTAATTGCCATTCTTCTCTTTTTGCCCGAGAGTATTAAAAACTATTTTGGATACAGAAAACTTAAAAAGGAAAATCACAAATTGGAGGAGGCTTTGAGACAGCAAAAAGAAAAAACGGTTTTCGCAAAAAACACTCCACCTACACCAGAAGATATTGCCAAAATTGAAGAAGGAGTGAGTGATGAACACACGATGTAAACCTATCCAGTTTTATGAAAATCGTCTCAATAGACCCAGGGTACGAAAGACTTGGAATAGCTATTTTAGAAAAAACTCCTAAAAGTCGGGAATTTCTAGTTTTTTCTGAATGTTTTAAAACAAGTAGTAAACTCCCTCACCATGAAAGACTCTCTTTAATTGGAAACCGGATTAAAGAAGTAATAAAAAAATACAAACCTGAATCTCTTGCCACAGAGAAACTTTTTTTCAGTGGTAACCAAAAAACAGCAATGCTTGTTGCCGAAGCTCGTGGTGTAATCCTCTACACCGGAAGCTCACTTGGATTAAAAGTCTTTGAATACACACCCAACGAAGTCAAAATCGCTATAACTGGTTACGGACGAAGCGAGAAACAACAAATTATGTCGATGGTTTCCAAACTAATTAAAATAGATAAAAATATAAAAAGTGACGATGAATTTGACGCAATCGCCATTGGTCTCACCCACTTTGCAATAAATAGATAGCCACAACTTTCGTTGTGGCTACAGTCTACTTCTTGGAAACATGGATGGATGCGCTACCGCCGTGTGCGTCAACCACCATTTTAGAGTCCCCATCGGTCAGCATAGTTGTTGTGCCATCGGGATGGATAAGTAGTGTGACCTTCACGCCAGATACTTTGTTCGTGACTATGACAAGCTTAAGATCAAGCATGCCCTCATCACGAACAACTTCAAACCTTTTGTTGTTGGCGAGCCGTCTCCGCATTACCTGTCTCCGCATTTGCACCTCTGGAGCTATATTTACATTAATACAAAAATTTTACAAATTATTAAAACTTCCAAAATTGGATGCAGTTCTAGGCGAACGAGGAAATGATGCCGTTAGGCATCATTAGCTCAGAGAATTTTTCGCGAAGGTCGCGTATAAAATTTGAGTGAGCGAGGAGGCGTAGTAAACTACGTTGACGAGAACACGAGAATTTTAGACGATGAGCGACCTAAATTTCTTGAGCGAAGCGATTAGAAATTGGAAGTACTCTTGTGGTGATTGAGTAAAAAGACCTGAGCTACGACCTCATCATTTTGAGAAAGACGTCCTGTGGAATATTCACCTTCCCCATTCCTCTTTCTTTCATCTTTTTCTTTCCTTTCTTCTGCTTCTCACGAAGTTTCATTTTACGAGTTATATCCCCTCCGTACATATGTTGGGTCACATCCTTGCTGTAAGCTGAAACCGTGCGACTTGAAATAATTCTTCCAAGTGCCTTGCCTTGTATTTTCATAACAAACATTTGGCGAGGTAAAATACCGTGGAGCTTCTCTACTGCATTTTCAGCTTCCTGCTCTACAATACGTCTTGATACTACCCGAGAAAATGCAGGGAGAACTTCATCTGCAACTAGAATATCGAGCCGAACCACATCTGCCTTTCGCATCCCCTCTATTTCGTACGATATAGAAGCAAAACCAGAAGATGCGCTTTTGAGCTTATCGAAAAAATTTCGCATAAGTTCACGAAGTGGCATTTTCATAAAAAGCCTTGTTCTGTCTTCTCCAAAATTCTCCGAGTCTCCTAGCTCCGCCTCATGCTCATAAAGTAGTGGCATTATGTTCCCCACATAAGCTACCGGAGTAATCATAACCAAATTAACCCAAGGTTCTTTTATTTCTGAAAGAAGTCCCTCATCTGGAAAGTGTGCAGGAGAATAAATAATTTCCCGCCTCCCCGGCGGGTCGCCGATGAGGCGACTGCCGGCCTTTGCACCTTGTTTATAGGTGACTTCGTAAGTGATAGTTGGCATTGTTACCACAAGCTCTAGATTGAACTCTCTGTGTAATCTTTCTGAAATAATCTCTAGATGAAGCATGCCCAAAAAACCACATCGAAACCCGCGCCCAAGTGAACCGGACGACTCTTCTTCGTATGTATAGGAAGAGTCGGAGAGTTTGAGTTTACCTAGTGCTTGTTTTAGAGTCGTAAAATCATCCTGACTCTCTGGGTAAATGGAAGCCCAAACAACTGGGCGAGGTAACATATAACCTGGAAGAGGTGGAAGGTTATCATTTAATTCAGCAACAGTATCTCCTACGGACGCAATGCCAGGTTGTTTTATACCAGTAACTATGTAGCCAATCTCCCCTGCCGAAAGAGACTCTACAGCAACTTCTCCAGGAGAGAATATCCCGACCTCAATCGCGGTAAATTTTTCTTTGGCAATTTTAAAGATAAGGGGTGTGTTACGAGAAATCTTACCACTCATTACACGCACAAAAACAATTACACCTCGGTGAGTTGAGTACTTGAAATCAAAAATAAGTGAGCGAAAACTTTGTGTGTTTTCAATCTGATTAGGTGCCGGTACCCTTTTTATTATCTCTTTGAGTAATTCGTCTACTCCTTGCCCCGTCCTACCTGAAACTTCCAAAATTTCTTCTGGCTTACAATCAAGCAGTTTTACAACTTCCTCTCGCACGTCTGTTACTCTAGCAAGTGGCGAATCTATTTTGGAAATTACAGGTATTATTTTAAGTCCTGACTCTCGTGCCATTCCAAGAGTTGTCAGAGTTTGAGCTTGTACCCCTTGTGTTGCATCAACTAAAAGTATGGAGCCCTCTACAGCTTTAAGTGCACGAGAAACCTCGTAGGAAAAATCGATGTGCCCCGGAGTATCGATAAGATTTAAAATAAAATCCTGCCCAGAGAATTTATATTTCATCCTTACGGGTTGCATTTTTATAGTAATGCCACGCTCTCTTTCTAGCTCCATTGAGTCCAGAACTTGATCCTGCATTTTGCGTGCTTCTATAGTGCCTGTTATTTCAAGCATTCTATCAGCAAGAGTGGATTTGCCGTGATCTATGTGTGCGATAATACTAAAATTCCGTATATTTTCCATACGCTACATTAAAGCACGAAACTGGACTGTAGACTATTCGTTACAGTCCTAGCCTCATCGCATCCCGAGTTTTTTTACCAACTAACCCATAACCAGTAGTCCATTCACTCCCAGAACAAACGATGTTTCTGGAACATTGGTATTTTCTTACCGCTGTTCGAGTAACATTTCCAAAATAACCAGTGGCACTACCGCTTGATAAGTACGATAATTTAATAAGATAGTTTTGAAGAAGGGTAACATCAGAACCCCTCATTCCTATATATAAATTGCGAGTTAAGTTAATGCCCTCTTGTGAAGTTGTTATCGTGGTTGTTGTGGTTGTTGTACAACTTTGAGAAACTGTTCTTGTTTCAGAAAGTGCTGGTGTTGCCCCACCGTTACTTGCTGGACTAATAACTGTGCGAGTTCTTTGTTCTGTTCGTGATTGTGTACCGTTTACACAAGCTGACCAATCCGAAATAGAAATCCAACCGCTCCAATCACTTACAACCGCATCTATAGGGGTTGCAGTTGTTATTATCACTATCGTTGATTGAGTTGTTGTTCCTCCGGTTCCTGTACAAGTAAGTGTGTATGTTGAATTTGTGGTAGGTGTAACTGTTTGAGTACCAGAGATTGCTTTTGTTCCATTCCAAGCTCCACTTGCTGTACAAGATACTGTGTTAGTTGTTGACCAAGTGAGAGTGGAAGAAGAACCAGAGGTGATGGAAGTTGGAGAGGAAGCGAAAGTAATCGTTGGAGTTGGAATTGATGACAAGCAAACTGGATCTGCGACAGAGAGCCATCCTGGTGACCATTTATGCCAACTGCCTGAGAGCCAGATCGGAAGAGCGTCGTGTAG
>CAYITW010000033.1:0-8962 GCA_964366395.1 uncultured Candidatus Saccharibacteria bacterium | reverse complement strand
TCAAACTCGTTCATATAAATGTTAACTAGGAGTTGGGAGGTTAGGTTGCCTAGTGGTAGTCCTTTTTTCATATCAGCCATGGCGTATATTGAGTTTGAGTTAGATAAGTAAGGAGTGGAAGTTCTGAAGCTATCTATTACCCTACCCAAAAGCCAGATAGTGTTTTGGTCTAGTTTGTTGTACTCTAGTATCTCCTTAAGAGTTTGGTGGTCTATGCTTGCGAAGAACTTTCTGACATCACACTTGAGTATGAAACACTGCTTGGTGTTGTTTTTTGATACTTTTATTCCAAATTTGGCGAATCTATCCATCGCTCTGTGTGTTCCCTTCCATTTACGACAAGAGTAGGAGTCGTGAATGAACTTTGTATCAAAGTAGGGATAGAGTACTCGGTGGATAGCATGGTGGAGGAGTCTGTCTCGGACACTTGCCTTGTGGATGTTTCGTGGTTTTGGGTCGGAGATGTTGAAGGCTTGGTAGGGAGAGTGAGTATATTTTTTCGAGACCAAATCTTCGTGAAGTGAGATAATATTTTTCATTAAATTTCTTTCAAATGTTTGGACATCAGTTTTTGATCTTTTGCCAATCAAAAATTCTTTCCAAGCTAAAAGTAAGTTTTCCAAAGAAACTATTTCTTTAAATAAAGAGGTGTTCATGTTATTATTTACTAATATTACAACATAAATATGACTATTAACTTGCCCCCCCCCCCGCACAACCAATTAGACTCTTACCGCTACTAGCTAAACTAAAAAGCATCTACTTACTTTGGTACAACTCGTATCAAATATTACCAAAAACTCACAGAAATTCTTTGGGCCAAAAAATAGATAGCTTATTTGTTGAAACAATTGAAGCCGTGTCGGTCGCGACTTTTTTGAGCAAGAAAGAAAAAACCCCTTGGATTAGGTTGGCAACAAGAAAAGTAGATACTATAAAAATACTACTGATGGTTTTATGGGAGACAAAATCTATTGATAATAAAAAGTATATTACCCTTTCGGTTCTGATAGAGGAAATAGGTAAAATGCTAGGTGGCTGGCAGGGGCAGATAATGTCACAACTTTTAAAACAAAACTCCCCCGACACTAAGTCGAGAGAGAAATGAAGTGATTTGCGGAAACCGCCGCAGGGTTCTGATCGTCCCAGTCGTTGTCGAGCCAGTTGTTGCTCTCCTGGAAGCGACCCTCGTTCCAGTACAAGTACCGGACGTAGAGGTTGCCGTTCGAGTTGCGGTATTGTAAAGAGTGCCGTCCATAGCACCACCCCTTGAATTATCTTGAGGTTGAATTTTATTCCGCATCGTAATGCGTTAGTACTCTATACCAAGTAACTTCTTTTTTGAAGTGTCTACGTAAGTCCTCCGTCTGAAACCGTGATCGCAGACGCTCTCAACTTACGGATACTGGATTCGGTAGCGGGAAACCGTAATCGCCCGCGTATTCACCTACTACCATACTTAGTATACGACTTTATTTTCTTATGAGCAAAGTGAATTAGAAAATGAGAAGTGCCCTTGTGGTATACAATTTTTATAATGAGAAAACCTCGAGCGAGATGCTCGAGGCTGAAGTTTGGGAAACGCTATTCTTCAGAGCGTCTTTGGCGCGAAGCCAAAATTGAATCTAAAACCGAATCAAAGGACTAAGGTCAAAGGGTCTAAAGAGATCCAAGTGACTTAGTGCGAAGCGCTAACTTGCGGAAACCGCCGCAGGGTCCTGATCGCCCCAGCCGTCGTCGAGCCAGTCGTTGCCCCCCCGGAAGCGACCCTCGCTCCAGTACAAGTACCGGACGCAGAGGTAGCCGTCCGAGACGCGGTAGATCGTCCCCCAAAAGAAGATGTAGCGGGTTCGTCCTTGCTCATCCTGCTTCCACTCCTCGGGAATGAGGTGTGGATTTGCGAGGAGGTAATCCAGGACGTTGGCGTTCAGGACTTTCTCTCTTGCGAGCTCCTTGCGAAGCTCGTGTCCAACCACAACCTTGCCGTTCTGTTGGTTCGGCGAGAGGTGGAGATGAAGCAGAGCTGGATTCCAGACCAACTGTCCGCCCTTCTTGTGTTCCTCGATCTTGAGACCGGCGTACGGTTTGGGATCAGCGTCGCAGTCGATGACGTGTTCGACGAGCTTGATATCGGCGTGACCATCAAGGTACGCCTTGACCAAGCTATGCCGATCACCCAACTGCCCAAGGGTCGTGAGATGTTTGGCTGTGTATCCATGCATCTCAAGCGAATCGAGAAGCTGATGTGTCTGACCTTCAATGTAGGAAGACATGTCTTCCGTCCCTTCTGGCACATGTGCCAATGCTGGCTCTGCGTTATGCTTTGCCACAGCAGAGAAATCCCCTTAGGGCCCTCTCTGCTATGGCAAAAAAGTTAGCTATCAAAGAACTGTACTAATGTATTATACCACCTTTGATACCTTTTTGTCAACCCTGTGATACAGGTGTCCTCTGGACAGTATCACAGGGTCAACTAAATTAACAAAATAGCCCTTAAAATAAGGGTTTTTGAGTAGTATGGGATTGGGATGGCGTAGCCATCACCCCGCTCAGAGGATTTTTGCTCAAGGTCGCGTATAAAATTTAAAAATAGATTGGAGGCGTACAGTAGTACGGTGATAATCATTTTTAAATTTTAGACGTTAGAGATTGAGTAAAAAGACCTGAGCTATCTTATTTCTTCCCAAGAGACAATTTGGTACTGATCGGTCGTCAATGGAAAACTCGGTGGTGGTCCATAAAGCAAGTTTGCATCATAAGTAATGTTTCGAGTTGCATACCCTGTTCCGTCTGTATAAGCAAAACCATATCTTATATTACTTGCAATCATCCCAAATAAAGTTATGGTGCTTCTTGTGTAGCCTGTTCCACAACTTGATGAATAATAATGTCTTCCAGTTCGTCCGTTTTGGGCAACAAGAGCTGCGTCCACTCGCAATACGCTCGCACTTCCAAGTCCGGCATTAAAATTTCCTTGAGCAATCAAAGCCAAAACATCTTGTCCATCATAATTTGTATACAAAAGATTGTTGTTCACTATTATATTTGGTCGAGTAGAGGGGTTGTCTGGAAATCTTCCGGCGGCCAAAGTAACACGAGCTGTATTTATTTGTCCCTCTACCCAAACATGGTCTTCAACAAAGATAAGACCATTTGAAGGGATTGGGTAATTTGCAATAAAGGTTGTGTTACCGCTACCTGATGTTTTTATCGTCCAAGTTCCCCAGCCTGTTTGTGAAGAACTACAACCACTCGGTGGACTTGTAAGGTTGTTTACTCGATACACATCAAAAGTGTCGTCAGTTTTGAAAATAACTTTATAACCCTGTGCTCCTGAGTTAGAAATATATCTCCCTGCTGACTGGGCATCTGCTTTTATTTGAGCAAGGTCAGTGGTGAGCCCCACAAAATCAACTGCTGGAGTCGGAAAAAGTCGTCCTGCTTCAAACACATCAGAACGGTTAGCTACTGCGGAAGGTGGTGCCTCCAAGGGTCTAAATGAATCGATAATACCACTTCCAGGAGGAGCAGTAACGTGGGTGTGAACACCGAACTCATTATTACCCGAGTGATCGGGATCATCGTATTGATCTTTAGCACTAGTAATAATATTGTGAGAAAGACCATCAAAACGAATTCCACCATTTGAATGTATCGGACCAAAAACTTCAGTCCCGCTACCAAAACGCATATTGTCATTTGCCACTACAGCGTATTTTGCAAGTGATGGAATAGCAAGTTGAACTAGAACGACTCGAGAAACTGTAGGGTCAACTAAAACATTTCCAGTTGATTTTATTTTAACTAGCGTAGAACCTACTGCTGGAGGTGTTATATCTAAGGTGTACGTGCCAAGTTTCACACCATCTTTATCAAAAAAATCGTGTACATATGGACCAGAAGCCCCTGTGCCATCTTGAAAATCGGTGGAAGCGTGAGCTAAATGCCATCTATAATAGTCTATGCCCGCCTCGGCAATCTGAAGTGCCTGCTCGCGGTAGAGTCCAACTCTTGATGCTTTTATATTTACACTAGCCCAACTAATAAGAGCACCGATAATTACGATAGAAATAACGCCAAAGAAAAATGCTTGCAGTAAGATTGAACCTTTTTTAAAATAATTTTTCTGATTTATCATTTAATTAAAGATTATCCTTAAGGTTTCGTAGGTTAACTTGCGAAGTAACAACGATTGGTGTGGGTGAGTGTGTTGGGTCTTTATCAATTATAACAGTAATTTTTAATAGACGAATAGAAGGCACATCTACAGGCACTGACAGTGGTGCTGATGCACCTGTGTAGCTTGCAGGATAGTATTGAAACAGCGGTAGTGTAGAACTAGCAACAAAATCAGAAACTATCGTAGTTAACTTTTCATTTACATCTACATAAGTAAGTGGGTTACCACTTGGAGCTAGAACTCCTCTTTTAATCGTGGAGCCACTTAGAAAATACCTGACTCTATCTTTTACTCCGTTAGCATCAACATCACTATAAAATGTAACCCCGGTCGAACTGGCTAAAGCGATTGGGTATGCACCAAGAGCAGAGGGGCCTGCTTTGCGCAGTTCGGCAACCATAATTCTAATCACGTGGCGAGCATCAAGTTGGGCATTTAGACTATTTTGTAAAGAAAAGTTCAGAGAAAAAACATCTCGTTGAAATGTCGTGACCGAAAGAATAACGAGGCTCAATATAGAAACGCTAATAAGCATCTCGACTATTGTGAATCCGTTTGTTATTTTTAGTTTTCTATTCATTTTAGTTGGGTGTGAAAGTAACTTCCTGCGCTTGCCAATCTGAAACAACATCAACTACAACATCCTGATCAACATATCCAAGTTTAGTAAGATGTATGTTGTATGTTCCAGAAGATAAACCATTGAAATAAACTTGACCTGGTGGAGTACAGTCTGAAGTGAATGTTATGGAAATATCAGAAATGTTTGGTGTGGTAGTGGTAGAAATTGTATCTAGAAATATTTTGTATCTTATATATTGATTGGAGTTGTTCGCCGAGTGAATATTTTGATTTGAAGTTGTGTAATATGTGCTACCTGTACCGTCGGGACCAGTGTAGTTCCATGTTCCACCATTGTTGTTTGTGGCTATTTGTACTCGAACATTTGGGATACCACCTCCTGGTGGTTGGTCTATTGGATTCCAACTGACCTCTTGAAAATTACTTGGAGAGCCTGTGTTAAAAGAAGACGATGTAATCACTCCACTTGAAAGATATTCACCAAATAATTGTTTAAGTAGAATGTCCCCAACAGGACTTCCCACTTCAATGTTTCCATCAGATGCGAAGTACTGAGTGAGGTCAGTAGAAGTTGCTTGACCAGAGCCACCTGACCAATCTGTTTGCCCTAAAAATCCCTGTCCCGTAATTTTTGCTTCACTGAAACCAGCTTTAGTAAGTTCCACTAAAACTCCAGAAAGAGGCAGGGTGGTTGAACTATCTTTTACTGTGACAAGAAGTGTTCTTGGATTTTTTGGAGCAACTATAAGTTCTATATCTTGTGAACTGTTTGGACTAATACTAACTGGTGAAACAGGGTTTATGCCAATCAAATCGTAAACACTGTCAATTAATGTAACAAGATATGAATCCCATTCAATATTGCTTACACTCAAAGTTCCGCTTCCGTTTGTAATTTTGTCTTGGTTATACTTTACCACCGTTGGATTTGTGCCGATTATTTTGCTGCCCAAAAGATTGAAGTCTACAGAACCGACTGAACTACAAGTATCTGTAACAGAACTAACGTTGAAAGTGCTAAGTCTATCAATCACAAAACTTAATTGCGTGACTTGCTGGAGAACAATTGTTGCGTGAGGCTTGCTAGGGTTCGGATTACTAGCAGACGCGACATAGGTTTGGTCTGTTGAATATCCTGACTTAGTGACAGTAATTTCATAAGCATTGACTCCGGGAGGAGCGTCAACTATTTGGAGCATTCCACTATTGTTTGTAACATCATCTATGACCACATGCGGATTTGTTAGATTGTTTTCAATGTGAACGTTGGCGTCCGAAACTGGGTTGCCGTTTGCGTCAAAGACTCTGACAAAAAGAGCGCCGTTAGTCGAAGCAGTTTCCAAATTTTTTGGAGCGACGTTTGTAGTCACGACCATCGGAGTAAAATTTTTACAGTCACTGCAAGTTACTTCTATTTCAACAACTCTGTAGTCTGCTGGAGAGAGATCGTTTGGAGCACCACCAATAATGCCGTCAAAAGGGTCATCAATATTTCTAACTGTTGTTGTAACCGTGAAAGAAGTCTTGTCTCGAACTAGGTTTTGGATGTGGGTTAGAACACCAGTTGGTATGCTCCCAGATACTCCCACTGATGAGTATGGAAGATTGCGCACTATCTCAAGCTGTTCGTTTATTAAAGAAATTGCTTCTATTTTTGCTCTCGAAGCGTGAACGACATTGAAAACTCCCATGTAGGCGTTGTAAACAGCCACAATAATAACTAGAAACACGGCGATACCGACAATTAGTTCAACCAGTGAGAAGCCTCTTTTTTTATTTATTACTTTCAACATTTATTTGGTGTGAAGTTATCTCAAACTGATGAAATTGCCTCAGATGCTAGGCGCGGGAGAGTTTGAGAGCGAGTCGTACATTAGTACGGTGAGCGAACAAACTTGAACCGCAACAACGCAGATGAGGTAATTTCAGAAGTTTATATGGCATCCGCAAGACTGTAAGTTGGGCCTAGCATCGAAATCGCAAACAGTCCCACCGCCACTCCGATAAAAATCATCAGCACCGGCTCAATGATTGAAGACATGTCTCTTGTTTTCTGGTCAACCTCATCTTCGTAAAAAGTGGCAACTGACAAAAGCATTTCTCCAATTTTTCCTGTTTCTTCTCCAACGGCAACCATTTCACCCACAAAAAGAGGATAAAGTTTACTGTTTTCAGAAAAAACAACGGATATCTGTTCCCCTTTTTGAATAACATTTTGTATTTTTTCCAAAACTTCTTTGTAGTAAGAGTTTTGGATAACATCTTTTGTCACACCTATTGCCACCACGATATCCACGCCAGAAGATAGTAGGGACGATAGTGTGCGAGCAGTTCGAGCAGAGTTTATTTGTTTTACGATTTCACTGATAATTGGTGTGTGAAGGATTACGGTATCAAGCAAACGTTTCCCGCGAGAAGTGCGAATACCTAGAGCAACTAAAAAAGCGGAAATCAAGGTACCAACGATAACAAAAACGAAATATGATTTCAGAAAGTTACTAATAGCTATAATAATACGAGTGGATAATGGAAGTTTAATACCTAAACCAATAAAAGTTTCAGTAAGTGTTGGCACCATATAAACCATCATTAAAACTCCTATCACAAGCATTAGGGAAATGATTATGGCTGGGTACATCATTGCCCCTCTGATTTTTTTTGTCAGCAAGTAAGACTTTTCCATCTGAACCCCGACGTTTTGCAAAGCAAAAGAAAGGTTCCCCGACTCCTCACCTGCCCGCACCATAGAAATAAAAAGCGTTGAGAAAACAGCAGGATAGTTTTTCATTGAATCACTGAAGGTGTTTCCCTTGCTTAGCGAATCGATAAGACCTGTCAATATTTTTTTAAAATTTCCTTTTGATTGTCGCTCTAGAATAGAAAGCCCTCTTGTTACTGGAAGGCCTGCGTCAATCATTTTTGAAAGATTTTTCGCAAAAACAATTTTATTGTGCATTTTTATCCCACCGAAAAATGATGAAAACATTGGTGAAGAAAAACCTTTTTTATTTACTATTTCTTCAGCCGATACAACGGTGGAGCCATCTTGCTTCAACGTGTGATAAAGAGAAAATTTATCCTTTGCTTCGGCGGTTCCTTCTACCACCTTGCCTTCCTTATCTAAAATTTTGTAATGAAATAACGACATAGTTTGGAATGGCTTTAAATCCCTTACTCACAACGTCTCTCAAGGAGACACGGATATTTTTCTGCTGAAAAATTCCTTGAGCTCCCTCCGACGAGCGTCGCTAGTCTCCTTTCAAGACATTGCTCGACGAGATTTTCCGCCATGCTGTATATAATTGTAGCAAAATCTCACTCTATTTACATATATATTGTGTGTACAAGAAAAACCACCGATCTTGCGAAAGGTGGCTCTCTGGTTTTTCAAGCTAACCAGGAAACTTATGCTTTGCCAGCAACTGCGGTCACCGCATGGTGCTGATTGAACCGCACTGTGCGACAACGTGCCAGGCCGAAGGCGTACCACTTACACTCGTTGTTCCGAGTGGAAGTGCAGACGCCTTGGGAACACTTGGGTTCCCGACTCGGTTCGAACATCCCGCTTACCCCGATTCGGACGAGGCTCTGGATGTCAACGAGTGGAATAGAGGTCGCGGGTGTGTTGGGAGCGGTGAGACTCCCGTTGAGTAGCATGTTTCCTTTCGGAAAGTAGTACCACTCATCACAACCAAGGACTTTCCCTTCGCTCCCGAGGAGCTTCCAGTCAGTCGTTACGACTTCATCCCTCATCTCCTGCTCAACTAGACGCAAGATTTGAGCGGTGTCGGTCATGTCGAGTCCAGTCTTCTTGTCGGTGAAGACTTGAACTTGACCGCGTGAATTCTTCTTCACGATGATGTCCGCACCACCACCAGCCCGAGACCTGAGGTACTTCGTGATGGACTCGTTGTCCGTCTCGATTGTAACCATCTTGAGCTTCTTGCCAGAAGCAGTTAGGACTTCTTCAACCACAGCTTTTTCGGCTTCTGCTTTTGCTGTGACATGGAAATCGTACTGCTCTGCGTACTTCGCGTGAAGCGCAGTGAAAGCGAAGTCAATCACCACAAACGGGTCGCTCGGATACTGCGCATTGATCGAAATGACCATTGCCGACATGTCGAACGGATGACTGCTGGCGTTGAGGTCTCCTGCAGTAACAAACTTCAGAATCTCTGAAAGCTCTGGGAGTTTGTCGAT
>CAYITW010000032.1:0-9154 GCA_964366395.1 uncultured Candidatus Saccharibacteria bacterium | reverse complement strand
GTCCAACACGTGAATATAAAATACGTAGGTAGTCATAAATCTCTGTGATAGTCGCCACAGTTGAGCGTGGATTGTTGGAACGGCTCTTTTGATCTATGGAAATAGCTGGGGAAAGTCCGACAATCTCATCTACATCTGGCTTTTGCATTTGTCGCAAAAATTGTCGTGCGTATGAAGAAAGAGATTCAACATATCGTCTCTGTCCCTCGGCAAAAATAGTGTCAAAAGCCAGAGATGATTTACCAGAACCAGAAAGGCCCGTAAAAACCACCATCTTGTTTCGTGGCATTTCTACAGTTATATTTTTTAAGTTGTGGGTACGGGCACCCTTAACCACAATTTTATCTTCTTTTTGTGACATATATTTTATACGCAAACAAAAACCGCGTTCGGTCTATGTGTGTAAGTGCTATAGTATCATAGAGAATCAAATTGTAAATTGACTAAATTTGACACTAGAATTTCCACGAGTAGTATTTCGAGCAGAGGAGTCTCCATGGTTCTTGAGAAAGGGATGAGAGTTCGATGGATTCAGTCAGATAGACCTTTTCTCCAGTTCTATTTGAGAAAAGTCTATCCATACAGTCAAATGATGGTAATGGAGGTAAAAAAAGATGAGTTTGAGCCGTGTGTCACACTCATAGGACCAGACGGTTGTTTCCTAAGGGAGACGTGGTTTGGTTCAAAAGAGCCGGAAGGTTTTGTTGGTAGAATCTCTGTATTTAGTCATCAGTGGCTAGAACCACTAGAATGAACTGGCGAGACCTAAATAGTCACGCCAGTTTTTTATTATAAAATTTTCAAATTTTTACATAAATAAATCTCTATTTCTAGGATTCTTGGTCATACGACCACTGCTCGCTTGCAGCGGTTGTTTTTTAGGCTTAGACTTTTCTATTATTTTTAGAAGTTCTGTTATTTCATCTCGTAGAATTGCTGCGGTTTCAAAATCCAAAATCTTAACAGCACCATTCATTTGTTTTTCTTTTTGTTTAACAAGTCTATCTGGATTTTTTTCAAATAGTTTTTTATCTATGAGAAGTAGACCGTCCACAGTTTTTTTGTGTTCTGTCTTCATCTGCTCCGTAATATCCTGAATTTTTTTAATAATTGTCTTGGGGGTAATCCCGTGTTTTGTGTTGTACTCCATTTGCAAAGTCCGACGACGACTTGTCTCTCCTATCGCTCGCTCCATTGAACCAGTAATTGTGTCTGCATATAAAATCACCTTACCATCTACGTTTCTTGCCGCCCGACCTATAATCTGGATAAGACTTGTATCACTTCGAAGGAAACCTTCTTTGTCAGCATCTAGTATTCCAATTAAAGTCACTTCGGGTAAATCCAGCCCTTCTCGCAAAAGGTTCACTCCCACCAAGACATCGAACTCTCCTTTCCGGAGTGAGGTTAGTATTTCAATTCTCTGGATTGTCTTTATGTCACTGTGAAGATATTCTGCCTTAATTCCTTTCTCCTTTAAGTATTCGCTCAAGTCCTCTGCCATTTTTTTTGTCAGTGTTGTAGCAATAACTCTTCCACCTTTTTTTACTGCTTTCTCTGTTTCAATAATAAAATCAGCAATCTGTCCCTTGTAACTACCTTTTTGCACTATCGGTCTTACTTGTACAACAGGGTCAATAAGTCCTGTCGGTCGGATAACCTGTTCAACTATCTGCTCCGAATGTTCTGCTTCGTAAACACTTGGAGTTGCAGATGTATAAATAACCTGCCCTACTCTTTTTTCAAATTCAGAAAAAGTTAGAGGTCTGTTGTCCTTGGCACTTGGAAGTCTGAAACCGAAATCAACTAAACTTTGCTTTCTAGAAGCATCGCCTCCATGCATTGCTCCTATCTGTGGTACAGAAACGTGAGACTCGTCTATTATCGTCAGAAAATCCGCCTCGCCATTAGATTTATGAGGAAAATAAGATAGAAGTGTATCTGGTGCTTCTCCAGCTTTTTTCCCAGAAAAATGTCTAGAGTAATTTTCAATGCCGTTGCAATATCCCATCTCACGAATAAGAGTTAAGTCGTATGTTGTTCTACGTTTTAGTCGCTCTGATTCCAAAAGTTTTCCTTCTTTTTCTAATTCCTTTAATCTTTTTGTAAGCTCCGCTTTTATAGTCTTAAAAGCTTTGTCACTCTGTTCTTTATTTGAAATAAAATGCTTTGCTGGAAAAAGGAAAAAAATCTCAACCTGTTTTATTATTTCTCGAGTAATAGCATCAATAACCAAAATTTCTTTTATTATTCCATCCAAAATCTCAATACGATAAATAACTTTTTCCGACACTGGCATTATCTCCAGCATATTTCCGATAGCCCGAAACATCCCCGGTTTTAAATCTGCAGTTGTTCGTTCAAAATGAATGTTAATAAGTTTGCGTATGAAATCGGCGCGAGAGATTTGCTCTCCAGAAGTAATCTTCAGATTAACTTTTTCATATTCTACTGGTGAACCCAAACCATAAATACAGGAAACCGAAGCGACAATAATCACATCCTTGCGAGTTAAAAGTGCTTGGGTAGAAGCGTGTCGGAGGCGGTCTATCTCTTCGTTTATCATTGCTTCCTTTTCTATATATGTATCCGAAACTGGCATATAAGCTTCTGGTTGATAGTAGTCATAGTAGGAAACAAAAAAATGCACCGCGTTGTTTGGAAAAAATTCTCTATACTCTTGAGCAAGCTGTGCAGCCAAAGTTTTGTTATGAGCAATAACGAGTGTGGGTTTCTGAACTTCTTGGATAACATTGGCTACAGTAAAAGTCTTACCGGAACCCGTCACTCCCAAAAGAGTCTGATGTCTCAGACCGTTTTTTACGCCCTCCACTAATGCTTTAATTGCTTTTGGTTGATCTCCGGCAGGTTCGAATTCTCTTTTGATATCAAATTTCATGTCGGGTTCAATATACAACACTTTTTGTGTAAAGAAAAAGGCGACTCTTCTTAATTTCTGAAGATATCGCCCGTATGAACCGCTGTACCGAAGCACGAGTGATGGCCCGCCCAAGTCCTCCGCAAGTTTTACGAGCGGTCTGGCAACTGCCTGAATGGACCTCGGACCATCACTCTGGTATACATTATACACCCTCAATCTTTATTGTCAAGCCGGACGACAGCCGAATTTATATAAAAAAACGCCTCCTGTTTCTTAATCAGGAGGACATTGTGAAAGTCGCAAATGCGCTATATTCGCTAAAGGAAAAGGTACCTGTCGAGGCAACGACGTTCTGGGAGATGCCAGCCTGCCCTGAACTACAATGCCCCTACTCACCCTTACCAGTGGTAAATATGACACTAAGGCCTCGACAGGTCTAGGTACATAGTACACCCTTTTACTAAAATGTCAATGATAAAAATCTAAGAAAAAAGGCGATCGTGTGATGACCGCCTTTTGAAGTTAGAGATTAAAAGAAAGAATTTTTCTTGTCGCTGGGCTCAGTTTGGCAATTGCAGCATCCTTGATATGAGCTAATGCTTCGTGCTCTTTAATAACACTGCTTGCTTCAAAAGGATGCCCCACGGTAGAAAGAACAAACCCCTGAGAACCATTTGTCAAAACCCAAACAGATTGTACCCTGTAGTAATCATGGTCAGGCAGGGTTTCAATCAATGCCTCTGCTATTTCAAACGAATCGAGCAGAGCATATGTTTCGGTTTTGAAGCCATCTTCGTTTGTCTTGAAAACTTCAGCCATCGTCTTGACTGAGTACCCACTAAGTCCAAGAGCTGAAAGTTCGGTAAGACTCTCTTTATCTTTATCCTGTGGCACCATACTACCTCCTTGTAGTTTAATTCTGATTAAAAGATTACTTATATTATAAAAAATAGCAAGGTTATATTATTTCTGATAATACTCCTCCAAAAACTCCTTTTTATATTTTTCAAAATCTCCACGGAGCATCTCTTCTCGCATTTTTTTTACCATATGAGTTATAAAATAAATATTATGGAGTGATGTAAGAGTTCCTGCCAGCATTTCTTTGGAATGGAAAAGGTGAGCTATGTAGGCACGAGAGAAATTTTTACAAGAGTAGCACTGACACCCCTCATCTATCGGTTTTGAGTCTTCTCTGAACTCTTGATTAAACAAATTCACCTTACCGTCTTTGGTATAAGCACCCCCGTTTCTACCAATTCTTGTCGGAGCAACACAGTCAAACAAGTCGCAACCTTTTTCAACCGCCATAAATAAATCCATTGGCTCACCAATCCCAAGTAAGTGTCTCGGTTTTTCTTTCGGTAAAATTTCATTTACCCACTGCACAGCCTTTTCCATGTCTTCCTTTTCAAATGAGCCCCCTATACCAAAGCCGTCGAAGGCAAGCCCTCCTATATAGTCTGCGCTTTCTTTTCGAAGTTTCTCACTCCTTCCCCCTTGAACAATTCCAAAAAGTGCAGGTTCATCTATTCGTCTATTCGCGCGAATTAGAGATTGGTGATGCTCGAGAGAACGTTTTGCCCAGCGGTGCGTACGTTCAAGAGCTTCGCTTTGATAATGTTCGGATTCGTTTGGAGCAGTACACTCATCAAAAGCAAAAATAATATCTGCACCCAGATTATGTTGGATTTCTATTGATTTCTCTGGAGTAAAATAATGCGCATCTCCACTGTCATGGGCGCGAAACATCACACCGTCTTGATCAACGCGTGCAATCTTCGGTTTATCTTCTTCATCGGCGCTTTCTGGTAATGCAAGTTCCTCCTTAACCCCCTTGGAAACCTTACTTATTCCCTTACCATACGCCACACCAAGAGAAAAAACCTGAAAACCGCCCGAGTCTGTCATAAGTGGCCCATCCCAATTCATCATTTTGTGAAGCCCCCCTAGTTTCTTAATACTTTCATCACCTGGATTCAAATAAAGGTGATATGTGTTTGTAATAATAGTTTGAACTCCTGCATCTTTAACCTGCTGTGGAGTAAGTGACTTCACCGTCCCTTTCGTTCCCACTGCAACAAAAGCCGGAGTTTGGATATCTCCATGCGGTGTGTGTATTGTCCCAACTCTTCCTAAGCCATTTGTGAGTTCTTTGTGAATTTTAAAGCTAAACATTTGAGATTTGTCCTACCGTGTTCGTGTTTTGTTTTATAACTTTCAAAGATTTTAGGATATAAATCTCCATAGCAGAGGCGAAAAATACAGTTGGTCCTACAATCACTCCAGAACCGTCAATTTGAGCCAAAATGACCGCCATCAAGACAATCTGTGTAATTGAGGTAAACTTTATTACTCTTTTAAAAACGACAATATTTTTATTCCCAAAAAAAAGCGACGAGCAACCGCAAATAAACAGGCAAAAAGATAGGAAAACTAAAGTATTGCTGATGCTAGAAGTATTCCACGAAAGAGATAACACTATAATACTTAGAAAAATGCTTGCCAAACTTTGAATTCCTAATATAAACTTAAGCATATTATTCTATCTGTCTATTTTCAACAGTTCCACTTCAAAGATAAGTGTAGAACCCCCCGGTATCGGTCCATAGTCATTCGCTCCATATCCAAACTCAGGCGGAACAGAAAGTATTCTCTTACCACCAACTTTCATTCCAGCAATTCCATCATCCCAACCTTTGATAACTTGTCCGACACCTAGAATAAACTGAAATGGCTCCCCACGATCTACAGAGCTATCGAAAGATGTACCAACAACAAATCGGACTGTGTAATGTACAGTTACCCTGTCACCTGCCACAGCAACATCCCCCGCTCCAACAACAACATCTTGAACCAAAACTTCTTGTTTTTGTAAAAGACTAGTATTAGAATCGCTACCACTAAAAATAGAAATCAGACTTTGGCCAAATATAAAAAAGAAACCAACTACAAACACGGCGACAACCACCGCAACCCATTCTTTTGTGCTTAATGTTTTCATATACGTTAAGTATATTATGAGTAACTTATATTGTAAACAAGTTTAATCACCCTTGCGAATAAGTTGCTGTAACAGTAAAATAGCTCTATGTCTCACAAAAAAGTTGTAAATTTACAATTTAAGCACATAAAGTTTAAGCCCTTAACTAAGCAGGAGTTACATGACACTGCCTCCGACAGAGTTTCCCTCATCGCCAAAGAGTTCACGAATGGTTTCAATTTCATACGCCACTATCCAAAATCTGTAACTATTTTTGGCGGAAGTCATTGGAAAGAAGATGACGCTGAGTACAAAAAAGCTAGGTCTTTAGGTTCACGCATTGTAAACGACCTCAAATACGCAGTTATTACTGGAGGTGGTCCAGGGATAATGGAAGGTGGAAACAGAGGAGCTTTTGAAGCTGGTGGTGACTCCCTCGGTTTGACGATAGAACTCTCTGAGCACCAGATTCGAAACCCTTATTTAACAAGAAATTTAGATTTTTATTATTTTTTCAGTAGAAAAGTTTGTCTAGGTTTTTCCGCGGAAGCCTACGTTTTTTTTCCAGGTGGCTACGGCACTTTGGACGAATTTTTTGAAATTCTCACTTTAGTTCAAACAAAGAAAATTGAATGTGTCCCTATTATTTTAGTCGGTAGCGAATACTGGAACCATTTTGATGAACTGATTAAGAAAGAACTTCTTACAAGAGGAGCCATCGATCCCGATGATGTTCACTTATACAAAATCACTGATGACGAAGACGAGGTTATAGACATAATACGCAGTGCTCCTATACGCAACGGTATTAAATTCACCCACACAGATTTACAAAGTTCTGGAATCTTTGTAGATAAGAACAACTAAGGCTTTTGAATATCTTTTTTTACCTCTTTAAACTCATTTTCTATTTCGGAAAGTCGCTCTCGTGATGCTTTGATAAGTACTGCGCCCTCTTTCACCAACTCTAAACCCTTCTCAACATCCAAGTCTTTTTGATTTTCGAACCAAGAAACTATCCCTGATAGTTTTTTTAAAGTCTCGTTTATGTTTGTTTGGTTAGTTTTTTTAGCCATATAGTTAAATTACTTGCGTATTGATTATACCGTCCGAGAAAGTTATGTCCAACTCATCTCCCATTTTTGTATTTTTTTTACTTTTTACAACTTTACCTCCTTTTCTAACAATACTATAGCCATTTTTTAATTGTCTTTCAGGACTAGAAAGTTCGAGGAGGCTCAATGTCTGTGTTAAATAATCTCTCAAATTAGCTATTTTAAAACCTAAACTATCACAAGATGAGATGAATGCGTTTTCTACTTTTTTCCAAGTTTCAAATAATCTCCCAAAACTTGAAAAAATCTTCTCCTCCGATAAATTAACTCTGTGCAATGCCTCCACCCAAGTAGAATTTAGTAAATTCGCTACTGCCGTCGGGGTTGAAACATTTTTATCTGATACTAGAGAAACTAGTGGAGCATCTTTGTCGTGGCCAATTCCAGTTAAAACAGGTGCAGGAAAATCTGCCACAGCTCTTACTAGAACCTCGTTATTGAATGCCAAAAAGGACTCCAAAGAACCGCCACCTCGCATAATGACCAATACGTCTAAATCCTTGTTTTTAAGGGCATTTATGGCCGACAGCAGGTCTTTTGTGGCATCTTGTCCTTCCACTTTTGAATCCACAAAAAGTACCTCGAAACCGAACTTGCCAATGTTTGTAAGAAAGTCATTTATAACAGCACCTGAGCGAGAAGTTATGACTCCTATTCTGTGCGGAAAAGCAGGAATTTCTCTTTTTCGTTCCGGAGAAAAAAGTCCTTCAAGGGTCAATTTCTGCTTCAATTTCTCATAAGCAATCTGTAAAGCTCCTTCACCAACAAGTTCAACCGTCTCAACTTGCATAGTTAATCCTCCGTTTGGTTTGTAAACATTTGGGTACGCAGAAATAATTATTTCTAAGCCATCCTTCAAAACCACTCCCGAAAGATGAAAATCCCGCTTCCACATAAAACATTTGATAGTACTCCCGTCCTTACTATCTTTTATTGAAAAGTATAAATATGAACGCTCAGGATATTCTTGGACTCCAGAAACTTCTCCAATGATTTTTGCTTTCTCTGTTTTTAAAGTGGCGTTTATTCTGTCTAAATATTGGCTGACAGAAATAATACCTACGTTCAACTTAACCTGTTTCATTATTTTAGATTTTTTTAAATATCTTAAGTATATATTCAGCGATAACTGGTAGAAGAGAAACAAAGATAATAGCAATGACTATTGGAGTAATGTATTTCTCGGCGTTTGGGATTGAACCTCCCAACCAAAAACCGACTGAGGTAAGGCCTCCAGTCCAAAGAAAACCTCCTATAAAAACTAGACGAATATACTGTTTATAGTTCATCTGCACTGCCCCAGCTAGAGTTGGACTGAAAGAACGAACTATAGGCACAAATCTTCCGATAACTATAGTTTTTGTCCCGTACTTTCCATAAAACTCTTCTGTATAGTCTAGATGCTTTTTTTTGAACCAGTACTTGTCGTTACTGTTTAAAATAAAGTTTCGAAGTTTCTGTCCCATCGCGTAGCTAAACATATATCCTAAAACACTCGCAATAAATAACACCCCAACAAGTGGAGCCATGTTGAAATAACCTTGAGAAGCCAGAAACCCAGTGATAAAAAGCAAACTGTCTCCAGGCAAGAAAAAAGTTGGCGGGAAAGATTCTAGAAAAATTATAAGAAAAACTATTCCATAGCCCCAAAACCCAACAGTTGTAATCAAATCAAGCAAAAATTCCATCCCGACATTGTAACACATTTTTATACGAAAAAACCGCCGACCGTAGCTGACGATTTAATCGCCGCCACGATGGCAGTTGTTTTGTTCTGCTCAGACCTTGAAGATGAGAAAGTCGCCACTCTGGGTCACGGACGACCATCCATCCTTACCTTGGATATAGCGGAGCTTAACCGCCGCAACTATCCTTGGTGTCGGGAAGCCGCCGATTAGTACCTTGTACTCACTCCATCCTGGCATAAACATTTCTTCGAGTTTCGCGTCGATCAGCACTTCCAACTGAGCGACTATTTTCAGTTCATCGACACTCAACTTCAGATCTTTTGGTTTCAGGGCCATTACGGCACCTCCTATATACAATGTAACATAATATTAAATTCTTGTCAAACATTTTATATAACAAAATAACCCTATAAATATAAGAGTTTTTATGGATGGCGTAGCCATCACGCTCGCTCAGAGGATTTTTCGCGAAGGTCGCGTATATCAG
>CAYITW010000031.1:6438-9176 GCA_964366395.1 uncultured Candidatus Saccharibacteria bacterium | reverse complement strand
CGGCGACCACCGATATCTACACTCTTTCCATACACGACGCTCTTCCGATCTTAAGAGGTGTTGTTATTTGGTGAGAATTAATTATAATTATGGTATGTCTATAGAAAGGAAAGATGCAGATGGTTTAACTCCTACTGAAATAGAGAGTATGGGACAGGACGAAATAACAGAGGAATTGACTGACGTAGACTCAGAGGAGGGTTTGATAGCAAACTTTAAAAAGATATTGAAAGAAATTGCTCTTGGGCCAGATTTGTACTACTTGGAGGAAAGCAACGGGGGCGTCGCTGTTAGAAAAAAATCAGATGGAACTGTTGCATATTTCACTGACGTGCCTTTTGAAGTTGATGCTCTTAAAGGTGCAGACGACTTAGGAAGGGTGTAAAAAACTTATCAAAAAACCTTGTTGACCTAGTGGAGAGGGGGTTATTTTCTGCGGGGGTCGCCCCAGGACCAGTGAGGTCTCTCGTCTTTTTTCCAGCAAATACGCAAAAGTGTGGCTGTGAGTAAAACGATTGGAAGAAAGAAGGTAAAAGCCAACTCTCGTGGAGGTGAAGCCTCATCAATTGTCAGGGCAAAGAATAAAACAAGCACAAACCAGATTAAAATAACTGCCCAACCTTGCCATTTTGCTGGAACCCAACCCCAGCCATACCACCTAGCACGAAACCAATACCCTTCCGGATTGTCTTTAACATATTCCCTGTATTCTTTAAAATTCATTTTGTAAATTTTAGCATTTCAGCCAACTATTTGCGAGATTAATCTATTCGTCCATTCGCGCGAATTAGAGAAGGTTAGAGAGTGGAAAGAGTAACTTTTATGATCGAGTGAATAGGTTTGCTGAGACTATAATTCATAGTGAGATCAATCTGTTCTCGATCTAGAATGTCCACATTGCGAAGTATCCCAAGATGTTTTGAAGTAGCTTTAAAAGATAGTTTGATGTGATCTGAAATATCCCCTACTGACGAGCGACCTGACTTTTCCAAATACTTTACTATCGCCAGTCGACGATGGTTGGCTAGGGCCTTGAGAATTTTCTCTGTTTCTTTCATGACAATATTTTATCACTCTGCAATCTATTCGTCTATTCGCGCGAATTAGAGATTAGACAAGAAGAGGGTTTGTTGCGTGTAGATAATTATTAGCGGTTGAGGAAGGTGATGGTGAATTGGAGGATGGTGGCGAAGGAAACCCAAAGGAGGTATGGGATTTGGATGTAGGTAATCCACTTTGCGTAGGGGAAAATCACAATCATGAGCCAGACGAGAGTCCCGAGGACGAGCAAGATGTCTACTGCGGCGAGAAGATTGTTTTTTAAGCCAAACTGGAGAGGAGTAAAAGCGAAGTTAAAAATTAGATTGAACACAAAAGGCAAGGCGACGGCTCGTGGAATCTTGCCAGTAAACGCCTTGTAAAACACTGTGCCAAAAGAAACCGCAATCAGCACGTAAAGAAAAGTCCACACTGGACCAAAGAGGTATGATGGTGGTGCCCAAGTTGGTTTGATTAACTGTGAATACCAGTTGTATGTGTTCATGTTATTAATTTAGCATTTCAATTCCCTATTGGCGAGATTGAATTTAAATTTGTGTTGGACTATAGGATTTGTGGCTGGTAAAAATTGTTAAGGAATAAAGGGTGCTGCTGCTTCGGAGGCCTTCTGTCTTGCAGGTTCTTTTTGTTCATTCCAACATACTTTGACGTCCCAACGAAGTGGCCAATGTAAAACACAATTTTTTAGATAGATATAGCTAAAATAAATTGTAAAACTTAAAATAAAAACGATTGCAGTAACAATCCATTGAATTTCTTTTTTTGTAGGTTTAAACAATTTCTGTTTTTTCATAAATTATTATTTTCCTGCTTTTTTGGCAGCTTCTTCTACCCATCTTCCTAAATTGTCATATCCTCTATCATTTACCCAATCATAAACTGGATAGACTTCTGCTAGTGTCTTGGATGGATTATTTACAAAAGTAAATTTAGTAAAAGGGTTGTCTCCTTTATAACTCACATATCCTGTCCTAAAATCTTTTAAGTTGTGTATATAAATTCCAAGTAAACCATTACCTTTTTCGTGACTTTGTTGGATTTCATGTTTTACCCACGGTCTTTCAGATGTTTCCTTGCCAATCAAGACAACAGTTACAGATGTACCATTCAATTGAGTATCTATCCATCTCCTCACAGACTCAGGACCTAATTTTTTAATTGATTCCCATTTAGCATCATCGACATATCCGGCATCTTCACCTTTAGTTAGCCAGCTATTGCGCACTTGTCCTATGCGGCCGATATCTCCATTATGATGAAAACTGAAAAATACTTTTCTTGCCATATATTTATAGAATTAAAATAATAATTATGTGAACCATTACTAGTCCGCCATAAAACACCCTTAAGGTCGGTGAAAATATACAACTAAACCAATCTTCATCTTTCTCAGATTTTTCTGTCTTCATTGAAAAATCTATCTCATCGTTTTTTTTCTTTGCAATACATTCATATAATTCACGAAAACGTTTTTCTTGATACAAATAATATCCATCTAATATCCAGAATGAAAACAAAACAAAAATAGAAATTAATACATATCGATGGTCTAGATCCTTGAATCCAAAGGCAATCAAGGCTCCGACTATTGTAACTACCCAACCTTTAAGTAAAAAAGAGTTGTTTGCCATTCGATTAATTGTAACTTGTATGAACTCTAAGTGTTTTATTTTTAGTTC
>CAYITW010000031.1:0-6428 GCA_964366395.1 uncultured Candidatus Saccharibacteria bacterium | reverse complement strand
CCTACACGACGCTCTTCCGATCTCATATTTTTGTATTAAATTTTAGAGTCAACGTGTTTTTTTTCAATCTCTTTTATTTTGGCTATTTTTTCTTCATATTCTTTCTTTAATCGTTCAGCCATCTTTTTTTCTTTTTCTACCTCATCAAGTTCTTGAGTAATTTCAGAACTAGATTTAAGAATAAGGTCTCTAATTTTAATTATTTCATCAGAGGATTTTCTATTTCTTTCTACCATTACTTCTGCCACAGCTTCTGCGATATTCCATGCGCCATAAAAAACATGGTCTGTTGTGTTTGAAAATCCTGGGAAAGCAATGTTTGTGAAAACACTAATTCCCGTCTCATCATCAACTTTTTTATCTTTTAGAATTTCATCTGTTTTTAAATCAACGAAATCATGGTTAACTTTAAATTTTTTCCCATTTATCGTGATATAATATGTTCTACGAGTTTGATTTTTTTTAGATTTTCTATTTTGTTCATTTTGTGGAATTGGTTCTTCTTCAATTGTAACTATGTCTCTTTTGTCTCTTTTTTCTATTTCTAAATCTGTTAATCCTTCATTCTCTCCATCTTTAGCTCTTATTTTTTCCTTAAAATCGGGAAAGGCATACTCTTTAAGTTGGGGTATTTTTTTTATGGCTTTCATTATATTGTCTTTTTGTATTTCCATCTTGTCAAGAATACCTTGATTTATGTGCGTTTTTCGATCAGATGTCCTGGCTTCGCGAACAATATCTTTCATAAATTTCCAAAAAATTCCCTCCTCTTTTATAATTTCTCTATATAATGGAGATTCTTCGATGAACTCACGTTTATTGTGTGTAACGGGGACATGATCAAGATGTATTTCTCCAACAATTTGTCGTGCTTCAGGGTGAGGATTAAAACCAAGTTTTGCAAATTGCATAATTAAACGCCCGCGCCGAAAAACTCGAAATCCGTATTCGTTAATTGAACCCTTTTTTAAAAGACCTCTCCATCCGTAAACTTCGTTTCCACTTTCTAATTTTAAGCGGAATGACTCTTTTCCATCTGGTAAGTGGTATTCAATTTTTAAATCTAGAGGATCTGGTTCACACCACTTTGTGTTTACTTTTATTTTAACTTCACCATTTTCAATAAATGGGGCAAACCGAGTAGCAAGATCCTTTCTTATGTTTCCTGGAAGATTTCCATAGTGTTTAAAATGTAGATTTTTTATACGAATAGTTGTACCTGATCGTCTATTACCAACACCACTTTTAATTTTCAATTCATGATTCATCCAGTTTCCGCTCTTTAGCCATTTATCCTCATCATATTCCAAAATATACTCTTCATCGCTGCCTTTTTGTGTAGTAGTAATTTCAAAATTTTTACCCAAATTAGTAGCTGCTGTCTTAAGCCCTAAACCAAATTCACCTAGCTTATTTTTTTTATTTGAGTGAGCGAGTCTCATACTATCTATTGCAGTTTGTTCATCCATACCAATTCCATCATCAATAATTTCAACCATTCCCTTATCTGCATCAAAAAAAATTTCGACTGTTAGAACTTTTCCCTCCTCTCGGGCATCAATGGAATTGTCAACTAATTCTGATATTGCCTGAAGGACTGAATATCCAGTTTGCCCCATTTTAGGCATCAAACTTCGGTGAGGAAGTATATTTATACTTTTTGTCGTTATTTTTGTCATATTTTCTAATACCTAGATTATAGTTATTTATAAATGTCTATATTGTGATCAGGATAAACCTTATGCCAATATAATACTCTCGTCAATCCCCTATTCTATACAAGAAACAGTATATGTAATTTGTCAAATACTATATTTTTTTTAGTATAGAAATACCTAAAACAATAGTTTTTTAGTTTATAGTCTAATTTATTAAATTGTTTATTTTATTCCGACAACCCTTTTTTTAGGCCAATTTCTTTTAATATATCCGTGAAAGCCACATACTCTATTTTGTGCACTTTATAAAATGCCAAACTTTCATGAAGTTCTCTTGTCTGATTTTTTGAATCTAATAAATCACCGAAGGCGAATTTTTCTCGAGCTTCATATTCCTGATACCCAACTAAAATAATCTGAAGTGGTTTATTGTACAGACGTGGCAATTCTCCATATTTTAAGGGTACTCCGAGTATTTTTTCTCCTGCTGTCCCCGGAGTGGTCCAACTTCTCCCCTTTACTTCGTAAACGTAGTCATCGCATTCTAAATCTGGATCATATTTTTTATCTCTAATTGAGCTTTTTATCTTTCCGGTCTTTCTAACATTTCTTCTACCAAGCTTGACTAGCGCTTCCATAACTAAATTTTGGCAAAGTACTGTTGTCCATTGTTTACCTCCTATGGTTTTAATAACACTATTTCCCCAATCTTGTTCTATTTTTTTTGAATTTTTTAATTTTTTTTCACTTTCGGTATTCATTAGAGAAATATCAGTAATGGCTTCATAACACCATTGAATAATTTTGGGGTTGCCTAACAAGTTTAAATCATTTCTTGCCATAATTTACTTTAGCTTTAGTTTATTATTTTTTTAAATCATTAAACCTTTTTATTGATAAATCTAAGAATTTTCTCTCCATATCAATACCTATAAATTTTCTACCGCCCATCGCTGCTGCAATTCCTGTAGTAGAACTGCCCGTAAAAGGATCGAGAATTACATCCCCTTTATTAGTACTAGACAACACCACTCTCTTTAATAAGTCAATTGGTTTTTGTGTTGGGTGTTTCCCGTGGACCTTTTCAGCTGGTTTTGGAGTACCCATAGACCACACTGATCGCATTTGAAGTCCTGGTTTTTTTAATGCATCTTCTGGCCAAGTACCGTTTTTCATCTGATCATAATTGAAAATATGTTTTGCCTTTTTATCTTTTCTGGCCCAAATAAGGGTTTCGTGACTAGCTGTAAAAAATCTGCAACTTAAATTTGGCGAAGCATTTGGTTTGAACCATGCAATATCGTTTAATACATGGAAACCCGCAACTTGAAGTGCAAAACCACACTGATAAATTGAATGATAGGTTCCACTAACCCATAGAGTTCCACTAGGTTTCAAAACTCTTCTAACTGCTTGTATCCATTTTAAATGAAACTCAAAATCCTCTTTTAATCCATTACTTTTATCCCAATCACCTTTATGAACACTAACCATCTTGCCAGCATGAACAGTAAAACCTCCGTTAGAAAGTAAGTAAGGTGGATCTGCAAAAACCATATCTACTGAATTCTCTGGAAGCTGAGCGAGAATTTTCAAGCAATCGTCATTGTAAAGAACAAAATCTCCATCTTTAAAATAGGGTTTATTGCTCACTACTGAGAGTATCTTTCTATCAGCAACTAACATATTAGAATATTCTATCATAAATTTATATATACTTATTTTACTTGTATACATAAATTATAAGTGAACCTTAGTTCACCAGTCAACTAGGAGCTGTGGATAAGAATGGGTTATTTACCTATTGAAACCCGGCTGTGCAGCTCGAAGTACTTCTGTATAATGCTTATTACCGTCAATATATTCACGTAAAGATAAAAGAAGATTTTTAAACATATATGCACCTTCATATATTTTTTCATTTTTACTAAAAAGTTCAATCATCATGCAAACATACTCAAGCGGCAAAGTGTATGACTGCTCAATATAAGCGTATTTTTTTGTTATTTCTTCAACAGTTTCTAAATTATAAACATTTCTTTCTTCTGCAGATAAGAAAGCTTTGGTTTTATCATAAAAATCAATATAATACTGAACAATTTCCCTTACCTCTTTTTTAAATTCTGGAATCTTGAGAAGTAAATCTACGACCCAAAACGTATGAGTGGGAGGTGTCAGTCTTTTTCCCTCTCCTGGTATCAGTATTTTTATAACAAAATCAATATCAGGGCGAACTCCTCTATTACCCTGAAACAAACCGACTAAAGTGCCATCTTTCATTTTGTAGGTTTTAAATGCCTTGAGATGTGGCCTCATTTGCCACAAATCTTTTCCGTCAAAATAGTTAGGGTTATATTCCATAATTCCTCAAACTCTACCTCATTTATCCCCTATTTTCAACACATTCGCCTTGCTAGGCTCAGTATTTCGTCGTCTTCACTCCTCAGCTAAAAGAAAAACCGTGGTTCGAGATGAACCACGGCTGTGTGTCTAGTGTTTAGAGCTTACTACGCGGGTTGGTTCGAGTTAACCTGAACCACACTCTCACCACGTTCAATATCCCGTGCCAAATCTCTGTACTCGGGTGGTAGGACGCGAGCACTTGCGAGGAATCGGCCGAACGAGGTCAACTCCAGGGTGCCGTCAATGAGATGTTTGATGTGACCTGTTCGGATGAGATCTCCCAGATCTCCTAGAAACTGAGGAATTGGCTTTTGGGAATTCTCCCAATCCCTCATTCGGTACCACCGGAAGACACGCTCGTCCGACAACTTCATGTATCGAACAATTTCCGACCACAGGTAGGTTGGTGTAGGTCTTTGACCTGTCTTAGTGTATGCAAAGACGAGTTGGTTCAGGATTTCGACCGCACCAACTGTTTCGATGCCACTCTCTTCAACTGCCATTTTTCACCCCTCTAAAAAAATCTATTCTGAAATGGATACTACCATATTCCCCGATCTTTTCAACCCAAATGATAAACGGCTCAACCAGTTGAGCCGTTTAGCGGATTCCAGTATCGCAGGAGAGATTGACTTGGAGGATTGTGGCGGGTTTTACAGTAATATTTACTGAGGAACAACTTGGAAAGACCTTTGCGCCGATGGGTTGGAGGGTGTAATCGCCCGGTGGGAGCGTTATTTTAAATCTACCGTCTTTGTCGGTTTTTGCAGTTGTAAATGGTGAACTTTTTGGACTGCCGACGGCGATGACTTGAATCGTGGTCTCATATCCCTTGGCGGCACAGTTTGGGTCAGGAGGATAGCTCTCAACTGGACATATCGGACCGAGTAAAACTTGCCCACTTACACCAGAATCATACGGCAGTATTCCCCCACCTCCACCCTCAGGCGGATTTGCAGGACATTCGGTAAACTCGCAGTTGGGACCTGTGCGCCCAACAGCCGAACCATCTGGGCAAATCTTTGCTTCTAGAGTACAAGCCCTAGGAAAATAATCTTGCTTTTTCGAAAGCAAAAGCAACCCCAAACCGAGGATGATAATAATTCCTATAACAGTGGCGAGTGTTTTGTTCATTCCCACAGTTTAACTAAAATAAATCCTTTTAGATAGCGAACAAATTAATATTTAAAATAAAAAAAGAGCCCCACCACGTACAGAGAGCAGTGTTGCTCTTTCTGTATGTGGTGGGACTTTTGGTGGCCGAAACCTACTTGCTGATTGCGTAGGTCATGCGACCGCGGATTCGCCAGACTCCGAGCTGGTCTCGGTAGCCTGTCGCTTCCACGTAGGCCTTCTTGCCCATGGTTTTGCCGACGACCGCGCCGACATACCATTGATTCGGACCACCCAGAACATTCCGGAAGAATGTCTCGGCACCGGCTCGCCATGAACCGAGCTTGACCAACGTCTGATTCGCAAACCAGATGTTCTTCGTCGGTTTGTCGATCCGCGTCTCGTAGCCAGCGAAAGGAAACGCCGTTACCCAGCGGGAACGATTCAAGCTCCCGCTAGCACCGACTGTTGCAACGAGTGCTCCAGTTGAGTTCTTTGAGAACCCAGCCAGTGCATCGATGCGCACACCCTTCTGGTTCACGACTCGCCGACCAGCCAGCATGTTCGCTGACCAGAAGTTCGTAGTCGGCCGGAGGGACTGCGTCGATTGGACGACCCAACCAGTTGGACTGGTGAGAGTCTCTTTCGCGAGCGCCTCCGGATTCGGATCTGGACCAACGATTTCCGTGTTGCGGAAGTCGATGTTCAGTGTATAAGGAGAGGACTTTTTCGTGTCGCTCTTCTTCACCGTCTGCGCAGCCGCGGCTGGTGCAAATCCGAGCGCCGCCGTGATGGCAAACGCTGCGAATCGCAGGCCTCGAACTAGCTGACGAGCTGGATTTCCATTCGGGTATTTGAACAACCCGATTGGCCAGAACACAACCGCAAGAGCGAACCACCACGGAGTCAGCAGTTCAATCCAGACACTGAACCCACACGCCTCAAGCCTGACAAGCAGGACGAGAAACGCGAAAATCCAGGAGGTCCAGACCGCGTGCCAGTAGAGCGACCACGGCGCCGTTGGGACTTGCTCTCTCCCCTCGAAACCGCGCTCGGGTCTGCCAGGCACATTGGACTGTATGAGGTCGTTCTGTTCACTCAACAAGACATTGCCCATGGCCGAAACCCGGGCTTCCGTCATAGTAAGCAAACGAATTGTCTCAGCGTCTGCTTTCCACAGACCCCTGTGTGTGTACTTCCAAAGATACAGTTCTAGCTGCCACTTTTCTTTCAGAGAAGCACCATAATCATCCC
>CAYITW010000030.1:0-9522 GCA_964366395.1 uncultured Candidatus Saccharibacteria bacterium | reverse complement strand
TGGTTCACCCATAAATACAAAAACTTTTTTGACTATTTTGGAAGTGTTAGAAACTAACTCGACTAAATTGTCAGAATCTTTGTGTGAAGAATATCCAGAAATCATCTCTATTCTGGCGCGGATTGAAATTAATTGTCCGTTTATCTCTATTTCTTTTGGTTTATCCTGTATTTTTCTACCAAGAGTCCCCAATGCTTGGTAACCCATAAGAAGGATGGTGCTTTTGGGGTCGGGTAAAAAGTTTATTTCGTGAGAAACTATCCGACCACCAGTCGACATCCCGGAACCAGCGATGATTATCTTTGGGTTCGGAGTTTTCACAATCTCTTCTGACTCTCGTCTGCCGTGAGTTATGGAAAGTTTCGGGAAATGGAAAATATTATCCCCTTCGCTTATTTCTTTCTGAACAATCGTATTAAAATCCTTCGGTGTCCTTTTATAAATTTCTGTGACTTTGGTGCCTAGTGGTGAATCTAGAAAAATAGGTATAGATGGAATTTTTTTCTCCTCTACTAAGTTGTTAAGTTGATACAAGATAACCTGTGTACGCTCTATGGAAAAAGCTGGGATGATAATAGCTCCTCTTTTTTCTATTGTTTCCGTAACGATTTGCTTAAATCTTTCATCTCTTTCTTCTTTAGGCTCATGATTTCTATCACCGTAAACACTGTCCATTATTAAATAATCTGCATCTGTGATTTTCTCGGTGTCACGCAAAAGTGGTGCTGGTGAGTTGCCTGAATCCCCCGTGAAAACTACTTTACGACCATCATGAATAAACTCAAACATTGAGGAACCGAGTATATGCCCAGCGTCTTTCAAATACACATCAAACTCGTCATTAATTTTTGTTTTAGTGTGATAAGGAATAGTTTTCCATTGAGAAAAAGCTTGATGATAATCTGCCATTTCATACAAAGGCAATTCTCTTTCACCCTCAAGTTCTAGACCATTACGGCTGTTCATATCCATTACTTTCAAAGCATCCAAAAGCATTACAATAGCAAGTTCTTTTGTTTCAGGAGTAGAAAAAATAACACCCCTGAAACCATCCCTTACCAACTTACAAACCCTGCCTATATGGTCCAGATGTGCATGAGTTAGAAAAAGAAAATCAACAGATTTTGGGTCGTAATCCCAAGACGCTCTGTTCTGCTCGTGTGAATCTAGAGTACCTTGAAGTAGACCACAGTCAACTAAAATTTTGGTTGTAGGAGTTTCCAAGAGAAAGTTAGCGCCAGTAACAGTGCCGACTCCACCATAAAATGTGATTTGTAAATCTTGCGTCATTTTATTTTAAATTGAATTATTTTTTATTAAGATTCTGTGTGCATACAACCCACCAAACAAAGCTCCGAGAATATCCAAAAGTATATCTGAGGTTGTATCTACAAAGTAGTACATGCCATCCAATATAGACTCGATGCCAAAATATAATTCATATACTTCCCATAATATTCCGACAATAATGACGCAAGTTGTGGCAATGAGTATGGATTTCGGTACCCGTGGTATTGATTTGAAATAAAAATGCCAGACTAGAATACCTGTCATTCCTACAGTTACTCCTGCCAAAAAATGAACAATTGAATCAAGCCACCAGTTAGTCCAATATAGATAAAACGTGTCAGCAGAAACAGCCAGACAACCAACCACAAACAAAAGAGAGAAGGTCCTTTTAAAAAGAGGTGTTTTAACCATCAGTTGATTATACAACCAAATGGACATAAATTAAAAATCCCAAATTTGGATGAAATTCCGACAAAGAAATTCACCAAAATTTGAGATTTTTAATAGGGCTAGATAGATATTCCCCTACTAAGAAAAGTAGGTGGGTGCCCGCAAATGTACTCGTCAGAACGCCCGAAGGCACTCATCGTGGTACAAAAATGTAGAGCTCCCTTAAAAATTATTAGATAGAAAATATCTAACGTAACCCTACCTCAGATTATAACGCTGAGAAATTGCAGGGGAACTTGCAGAGATTTCGGAGTCGTGTTGTATCTTTACAAAAACTAATTATCTACACCAAAACGCTTGTAATCAAATATATTAGCCTTTTTATCAAACCAAAATTTAATTTCATGTTCTGCCTCTTCAGCAGTTTCAGAAGCATGGACTAAATTCATCACTGCTCTTTTTTCAATATTACCGAGTATTGGAGAATCGTTTGAGAAATCGCCACGAATGGTACCCATATCAGCTAGATATGGCAATGTTGGTCCAGAAATTTTTCTGACCATGTCCACAGCGTGCAAACCTTGAACAACCATTCGGACAAGAGGTGCTGAAGTCATATAATCAAGAAGCCATTTTCTTACCATCTGACCGATTTCTAAATTATTATCAGTACCAAGTTCTTTTTTTGCATCAATATTATATTTTTTATATGTACTTAATGTTTTATCACCAAGTCGAGAAATCCATGCTTCATCTTTTGGATAATGGTTATGAACTTGATCAAGAGTTGGCTGAAACATTTCAATAGCAACTATTTTCAAATCACGCTGTTCAATACGTCGAATTATCTCACCAATCAAGCCCTTACGAACTCCGTCCGGTTTTACCATTAAAAATGTTTTTTCTTCTTTAAATTTAGACATGTTGTATAACTTATCAGACTTCTTAAACTTATTCAACTTATTTTGTTAAAACTATCGGGTCACCTTCTGTGATTACAATCGTATGTTCAAAATGGGCAGCGTTTGTTCCATCTGCTGTTTTGTATGTATAACCATCTTTATCCAAAACTATCTTGCTAGTTCCTAGAGTTATCATTGGTTCAATAGCTATAACCATACCAGGCTGTAGAAGCTCCCCTTCACCCTTTCGCCCTTGGTTAGGCACGAAGGGGTCTTCATGGACTTTATAACCCACTCCGTGCCCCGCTAAGCCCTCACAGAGCCCATATCCTAGCGGTTTTATGAAGGATTCTATCGCCTGCCCTATGTCCCCAATATGACCCCCACCACGGGCTGATTTGACCCCAATATTCAAGGCTTCTTTGCAATGAATTATCAACATTTTATCTTTAAGAGAAATCTTTCCAACTCCAACCGTAATAGCACTGTCGGTAATCATGCCTTTGTGTAAAACTCCAAGGTCAATAGAAATTACATCTCCTTCTAGTAAAACCCTCGGATTTTCATTTGGAATACCGTGAACTATTTCATTATTTACTGAAACGTTTAAAACAGCGGGATATGGTCTTTTTGCTCCGCGAGGTTTGTAACCTAAAAAAGCACCTCTATCTCCTCCTTCCTTCAAAAGTTTTCGTGCCTCATTTTCCAAATCATTTGTAGAAATACCTGGAGCGACCATCTTGGCAAGTTGTGCCAAAATATAAGCGTGGCGCTTGCCACCCTCTTTCAAAATAGCTATCTCCTCCTGTGTTTTTAACTTGATCATTGAGTCACCCTACTATAAACAATTGCATTAATAAATCAATCAAATTGCCTCAGATGCTAGGCGCTGGAGGATTTGAGAGTGAGGCGTACAGTAGTACGGTGAGCGAACAAATCCAAACAGCAACAACGCAGATGGGGTAATTTTATTGATTTACCAATTCAGTTTTTGGACAATGTCGTGGTGTATTTCTTCTATCGTCCTTTCCCCGTCTATCTGTAATACATTATAGTTATTATTTGTCTTAAAATATCCGAGAGCAGGTGAGGAATCTCTATCAAACCAGTTTAATCGCTTTAAAACCTCTTCATGACTCTTATCATCTGACCTTCCACGAGCTAAAAGTCTTGCTTCTGACCACTCCCTTGAAACATTTATAAAAACAACTGTCCCTTTTCTTCCGTAAAACTCTAATGCTGTAGTAAAAGCCATAGCTTCTGGAAGTGAGCGAGTTATACCGTCAAAAAAAAGATGTTCATTTCCCTTAAAATCATTTAGAAGTATATGTGACCACATCCAGATAGCTAAAAAGTCTGGTTGCCTCTCTCCATTTAGATAAATTTTATTTGATAATTTGTTGGAATATTTTTCTCCCTTTATAAACTCCCGAAAATTCGCTCCAGTTTCTAGGTAAAAAATCTCACCATTTGGATCTTTTTCTTTTAGGTATTTTTTCAAAAGCTCTGCTTGGGTACCCTTCCCGCAACCAGACCTACCCATAAAAATAAAAGTTTGTGGTGTCATGATTCTATAAGTATAACAGAAAACAATTGAGAATACTCAGTTAGATTTGCAAGATATAAAGGTTATTTAGTTAAATAACTCTCAGTAACCCAGCCATCACACGAAGAATCAAAGTCGATCTTCCACAAAGTATTGTTTGAGTTTTTTTGTGGTCCTTCGATGACTTTTCCGTAAGCATTTCGTTGTTGTGAACAAAAAGATAAACTCAAAAGATTGGGCGAACTTCTAACTTTTAAATTAGTAGTTGTACGAACCCTATCACCAATAGAGAACTTATTTGTTTGGGTTGGTGTTGAAACTGTAACAGTAGTTGTCGCTGATTGAGAAACTGTTTCAGCCGTCATATAGCCAGTATTATATGTTTTAAAACAAGTAATTACATATGTTGAAGTTTTGGTTGGATAAACAAGTTCTGTTCCTGATGTATTTTTATTAGTTCCAGTCCAATCACCAGATCCAGCGCAACGCTGAGAATCTGTGGAAGACCATGTGAGAGTAGAGGATAATCCGGAAGTAATCTGGGTTGGAGATGCTGAAAAAGTTACTGTTGGATATGTAGCGGTGGTCATAAAACTTAAATTTCCATATTGAGAGAAAAACTTACCTATGTTTTGTTTAGAATCCTGTGAAATAAGCTGATAGTAATACTGCTGTTGAGGATTTAACCCAGTCAAAACAACGCTGTGATCCAAAACATAATTTGAATCAAGGTTAGAAGAGAAGACCAAACTAGGTGTATCTCCATAAATCAACTGGGTTGTTGCGGGCTCATTTGTCTTCCAAGTAATCGTCGCTGAATTTGGGGTACGATTTATAACTTTTATACTTAGATTAGAAATAGTGGGTGGCATTATGTCTGGAGCATTAGCAAGAATTGTGGCACCAATTTGTTTATATTTTTGTTGTAAAATTGGTAAGTCCTTAACTCCAGTCAAAGTGTATCCGGATGGATCAGCAATAGTCTGCCAAAGAAAAGGAAAAACACCTATAATATCAGGGTCAGTTTGCGCTAAATTTAGATACTTGTCTGCTAGAAGACTTAGTTCACTATCACTCAAGTTCCACACTGGCACAGATGCTCGAAAAGCCGAAGAAACTAAAATAATTTTTTGACCTGAATTCATCTGTTGCTTCAAAGCATATAACTCTTGTGGAATAGAGTAACCTAGATCACTACAATTGTCCCAAGCTCCGTAACAATCGAAACTAACCCAGTCAACATTTACTGGCATTGGACCGAAAGCAAAACCGCGAGCATCTGGAGCAAGAAAATTTACATATACAGGTGTATTTGGAAATTCTTTTTTAATTTCAGAGGTTGCCCGCTCCAAATCAGATTTAATTACCGACCAATCATTTGAATGACTAGGCTCGTCTACCAAAAAGATAGCAGCGACATTGTCAATATTTGGTTGAAGCGCCTTAACCCAATCAGCCCAGAAATGATAGTCCGCTGATGCGGGATTGAAATAATCTGGATGATGCCAAGGAACACCGTATTGTGCATCCCAATGGCTTGGGATGTGCACGATTGCTTTAAGTCCAAGACCTCTTGCCCAAGAAACTTTGGAAGCTGGGACAAAAATAGTATTAACATGATCTGCAGTAACATCATCTGCCCCACCCCAATAAGCGAAATACTTTGGATGGTTGGTAATCTGACCTCCTGTACTTTGATATTGGTTGGTATCTAAACCACTATTAAAAAGCTGACTTCTTTGACTATCAGACAAGACTGTTTTCCAAAAACCAACCTCATCAATTTTACCAGACCAGTTAACTGGTCCCCAACCAGCACCCCCAATTCTGAAATCAACACCTGTATCCGAAGTTGAGCCTGACGATAAGTTTTCTGACTGTGAATATATAACTTCGTTGTTTACCTGAATATTGACCGTGTCATTTACTTTATCCCTCCAAGCGACGACATAATACCAAGTACTAGTTGCTATGGGTGTTGGAGTAGAAGCTGAAACATCACCTATGGTAACGCCAGCTGAATTGTAAGTATAGAAACGAAATTTTTCTACCCCGACATTTCCATCATACAAAAGCATCCACTCTGTATTATTTGGAGTTGAGTTTTGACGCTTCTCAGCGATAACCCTTAAAGGAAAAGTTGCTCCATTGCTGGAAGTTAAATCATCAGCGTTTACCCAAGCTGAAATAGTAAAACTAATATCTCCAGTTGAGAGAGTTGCATTGTCGGGAATACTTAGGAATTGCCCAGTTCCAGAGTTTGGAATAAATTCACTTGCTGAGCCAAACTTTCCTACACCAGAAACAACATCGCCATTGTTTATAAGATGATTTTTCCCAATACTATCTACTCGATTACCACTCCCTTCATCTAGTTTCCAGTATGAGGTAGGAAACGGTATTATTTGTGTCGGATTAATACTGGCAGAGCTTGTAGAAAGATTTATTTTAGGAGTTTTATAATTACTTAGATAAAAATAACCAACTATACCTAAAATAACCAGCACGATAAAACTAATAATAATTATCTTGCTTACCTGACTTGTTTTTACTTTATTTTGATTACTATTCTGCTCCCCTAATTCATTTTTAACAACTGGTTCTGGCGTGGGACCCATTTCCATATTTATTATAGTTAATTGATTGATTTAATTCTACGCTCCTTGGACTTATTTGCAAGGAGCAGGAAAATGCCCGCTTACAGCGGGCAATCCAGCTCAGAGAATTTTTACTATAATAACCACTACCAAGAACTTCCATAATTTGAATGAAGTCCGAGGCAAAAGTTTAAAATACGAGGAGCCTTACTCGTTGTAAGGTGACGAGCATTTTAAACTTTTAACGAAGAAGTTCGCCAAATTTGGAAATTCTAATACTCTCGAATAGAGACTTGAGCGTCGACTTTTTTGATAAGGTCAATTACCACTGACACCACGATTAGAAGCGCCGTACCTCCCACAGAAACTGCTGTAATACCAGTTATTCCTTGCATTATAAGAGGTAAAACTGCAATAAAACCAAGAAATAGTGCTCCGACGAGGGTTAACCGGGTTAGTATCCTGGAAATATGATCGGATGTTGACCTGCCCGGTCTGACTCCTGGAATGAAAGCTCCGTTTTTCTGCAAATTTGTCGAAATTTGATCTGGGTCAAAAGTAACAGCTGTATAGAAGTAAGTGAAAATAAATACTAGGAAGAAATAAGCTATAGCATAAAACCAACTGTTAGCTAAAACGCTAAGAATAGCAGACGAAATCGATTGTATGATTGTATTGGCAGAGCTTTGTAGGAATTGCAAAATCATCTGTGGAAATAGAAGTATAGACAATGCAAAAATTATCGGAATAACTCCAGCTTGATTTATTCGGAGGGGTAAATATGTTGATGTTCCTCCGTAAACACGGTTACCACGAACCTGTTTAGCGTATGTGATAGGTATTGGTCTTTCTGCTTCGGTAATAATAACCACGGCAACAATGACAACTGCCGCAACCACCGCAAAAGCTAGGTACATAGGAATCATTGATGGATCAAAGGTGAACAGAACTTGACTTGCAGATGTTGGAATGACTGCCACGATACCTGCAAAGATGATGAGGGAGACACCGTTTCCAATACCATATTCAGAAATAAGCTCACCAATCCACATCAACAGAACTGAACCAGCAGTAATAACCAAAAGGTCTGTAATCAAAACAGAAGTTGAAAGGTTTGTTAGTATTTGCTGGTTTTCTAAAATCTTAATAAAGCTAAAAGCTTGTAGCAATCCAAGCGGTACCGTCAGCATTCTTCCATATTGGGTAAATTTTCGTCTACCAGCTTCACCCTCCTCTTGGTACATTTGTTTGAGTTTCGGAGACATAATGGTCATGAGTTGCATTATGATAGAACCAGTAATGTATGGGCCAACACCGAGCATCACTATGGATAACTGGGATAGCCCTCCTCCAGAAAAAATATTAAGTAGTCCTAGAAATTCATTACTAGAAAAAAACTCTGCGAGCCTACCGTGGTCTATCCCTGGGATAGGTATTGATGCTAACACTCTAAAAAGAACCAAAGCAAAGAGTGTGAAAAATATTCTTTTTCTTAAAATTTTATCTTGGAAGATAAGGGTAAATTTGTTAAAAAAGTTTTTCATAGCCGTTTATCTATTTTACACTACCGCCAGCTTTTTCTATAGCAAGTTTGGCCCCAGCTGAAACCTCACATTTTTCAAAGTTTAACTTCTTATCAAGTACCCCTGTTCCTAGGATTTTTACTTTTGGTACAAAGGCTCCAGATTTTCTTATAAGTTTCTTGGTTACAAAAACTTCAGGCGAAACTGTCTCACCACTTTTAAATATTTGATTTATTTTACCAATGTTTATAATAAACGGCTTGAGTTCAATACTTGTGTTTATATTTTTACCTCGACCTCGGAGTTTTGGAATTCTTTTTATAAAATCGCGAATCTCTGGTCGTTTCTTGTGACCAGCTCGAGCATTTTGACCTTTTGTTCCTCGACCTGCTGTTTTTCCACGAGTTCCACCACGTCCAACGGTTTTGGATTTTTTGTTTTCGTGCTGTCTTTTTAAATTATGTGATTGCATGTTTTTTATTTAAATACCTTGCCTAACGGCAAGAGCGCCTGCTGTTTTATTTTTTCTGCGCTTTAAGTTTAGAAAGCGCAGAAATGGCTGCTTTTGCATTGTTTATTTTATTTTTACTTCTAGAGAAAAGCTTTGCACTCACTTCTTTTATACCAGCAAGTTCCAAAACTGTTCGGACAGAGGACCCAGCTAGAATACCTTTTCCTGGCGCTCGCATAATAAGCACGCGAGAGCTTGAAAACTTTGCGTCTACTTCGTGTGGAACAGAAGAGTGTTTTGTAAGATTTACCTTAATCATATTTTTTCTAGCATTTCTTACTGCTTTATCAATCGCAACTGGCGTGTCTCCCGCTTTACCTAGACCTACACCAACACGTCCTTTTCTATCACCAATAACAACGCCCACAGAGAAAGCAAATCTTCGTCCTCCAGTCACTACACGAGTCACTCTCCTAATACTCACGATTTTCTGGTCAAATTCTGGTCTAACTCTGGCTTCTCTTCGAGGTGGACCTTTTCGTGAGTTTTTTCTAAATTCTCTTGGTTGAGCTTTTGGAGCAAGTTCAACAACAGCTGGCTCTAGGGCAACAATTTCTTCCGCGACTATTTCTTTTTGTATTTCTTTTGGTTCCATGTTTTTTGTTTAATTTAAAATTTTAAATTTTAAATTTAAAATTGTAATCCTCCCTTTCTCGCTCCATCTGCTAAAGCTTTGACGTTACCTGTATAAATAAACCCGCCTCGGTCAAAAACTACTTTCTTTACCTTCAAAGTCAAAGCTTTCACGGCTAAGCTTTCACCT
>CAYITW010000029.1:0-9684 GCA_964366395.1 uncultured Candidatus Saccharibacteria bacterium | reverse complement strand
TCTTCTTTACATCGCGATTGAAGTCGGCGGTTACACTTGGTGTGAAGTAGATAAGTTTAGAAAGGCAGTTGGTAAAAAAATCCCAGAGGAAATGGCAAAACAACACATAAAATTCGTGGAAGGATGCATTTCACATGGAGGAATGATGAAGCAAAAAGCTGAGGAGCTGTGGAATTTGTTTGAACCATTTCAAGGTTATGGTTTCAATAAGGCTCACGCTGCTAGTTATGGAAAAGTAGCTTATCAGACAGCCTATATGAAAGCTAACTTCCCTCCCATATATATGTCTGCGGTTTTGACAGCTGAGTCGGGAAATATTGAGACTATTTCTGAAACAATCGCCGAATGTAAAAGGATGGGGATTGCTATCTTACCACCAGATATAAACGAATCATTTGGTGGCTTCACTGTCGTCAAGACGACAGTGAACAATAAACAGCCTGTGATAAAAGAGAGTTCAAAAGATACTATTCGTTTTGGACTCAACACAATAAAAAACTTGGGAGAAGGAATTGCTGAATCTATAATCAGCGAGAGAAAAAAGAATGGTAAGTTTTCTTCCATTTCCGATTTTCTAAAAAGGATAAAAGATAAAAATCTGAATAAAAAATCTTTAGAAGCTTTGGTTAAAACAGGAGCTATGGACTCTTTTGGAGATAGAGCTCTTCTTTTGCACAACCTAGAGAAATTATTAACTTTCAATAAAGAGGAGAGAAATAAGGAATCCGACCAAGACTCACTTTTTGGAACAAGTACAAGTACGCTACAAAACGACGAAATAGATTTAGAAAAAACAGGAGAAACAAAACTTGCTGATAAGCTTTTGTGGGAAAAAGAACTTCTTGGTTTGTATATTTCTGGACATCCATTGGATAACTATAAAAATAAACTAGAAAATCGAGCGGTCGACATAAAAAAACTAAAACAAACGGCCAAAGAACGAGACCCCGTTGTTGTAGGCGGGATAGTGGAGGAAATAAGAACTGTAATGACCAAGAAGGGCGAAAAAATGTTGTTTCTCAAAATAGCCGATTTAGAGGATTCAATTGAAGCTGTTGCCTTTCCAAAAGCACTTGAAGAATTTGCAGATATATTAGCTCCTGAAAATTGTATTGTCATTAAAGGAACTTTTTCCATCAGAAATGGAGAGAAATCTATTTTGGTTGATAGAGTTAAGTTAATGGAGTAAAAACTCTGTACTCTGCATTGAATAATCCCATTGTGTCAAATGGAACTTGCCTGTATACTGTTTGTCATGAACTTGGACAACACGCCTCTTGAAATCGAAAAAGTTTCCAATTCTCCATTAGAACCAAAGAAAAAAACTACCTGGAAAGAAATATTTAAGGAAATAGTAATATTTGTGGTTATTGCTTTTGGAATCATTCTTCCTTTTCGTTTATATGTTGCGGAACCTTATCTTGTTGACGGCAGATCTATGGACCCAACATTTGCAACGGGAGAATATTTAATTGTAGATAAAATATCTTACCAATTTGAAGAACCTGAGAGAAATTCGGTTGTTATTTTTAAATATCCAGGCGACACAAAAAAAAGTTTTATAAAAAGAATAATTGGTCTGCCAGGAGAAACTGTAATAGTGAGTGAAAAAAATACTCGTATAGTAAACAAGGAAAACCCAGAGGGTTTTGAAGTTGACCAATTTTATGTAAAACATACTTCAGGAGGTAACATAAAAATCACTCTTACTAGTGATGAATATTTTGTTATGGGTGACAATAGGTCAGAAAGTTTTGACTCACGCTCATGGGGTCCGCTTGAGAAAAAATATATACTTGGAAAACCCGTCTTAAGACTTTTTCCAATAAGTAAAATTGGCATAATGCCAGGTGATATCAATAAATCATAATCACAAAATACTGTCATGGCAAAAAAGGAAAAGAAGAATGAAAAAACATATTTTGAAAGCACCTCTGATAAAATCGGAGAGATTGCAATGCATTATGGGTTCACAATAATAAAACCCCCGCAAATAACCCAACCTAATTTTTCAAAAGCAAAACAGTTTAAAGATTTTGATTATTACAATGACGCTCTTGAGAAAGTTGCTCTCACTGAGTGGTATATGAATGAAAGACTTGATTTGGAAACTCAACCAGTAGCTATTCATTTTAAGAAACCTTTGTATGGAAGTCTTACTAAAAAGAAACCGAACATAGAAATGTATGGTTTTGAAATAATGGGTAGTAGTAGGTCAACATCTGAAGCTCTCTTAATAAAATGTGTTCTAGCAGTGCTAGAAGAACTAGGACACACTGATTTATATGTAGATATAAATAGTATTGGTGATAAAGAATCAATTGCAAAATTTGAGCGTGAATTAAACACTCATTATCGTAAAAATGCTCATATTCTACCGTCAAAATTAAGACAGGAATTCAAAAAAAACTATCACTCTTTTTTGAGAACTATTGGTGAGGAAGAAAAGGAATTTGCTCAAAATATTCCAGAAACTGTTGGTTCCTTATCAGATATTGCAAGAGTACATTTTAAGGAGGTGTTAGAAAGCTTAGAATCGTTTGATGTAATGTATAAAATTAAATCAAATGTTTTATCAAATAAACTATTCGCTTCATATACTGCATTTGAGATAAAACAAGCCACAAAAAAAGGTTTGGGGGTAGAAATGGTAGAAGATGGCGAACTTCTAGCTTTTGGATACAGATACAATTACTTGGCCAAAAAAATTGGAGGGAAAAGAGAAATACCTTCAATTGGTGTAACTATTTTGATTAAAAAAAATAAAATTCCTAGAAAAAAAATACTAATAAAAAACATGAAGAAGCCGAAATTTTATTTAGCTCAGCTTGGAGGAACAGCCAAATTAAAAGCACTGAACGTAGTCGAAATGTTACGAAAACATAAAATCCCTGTTTATCACTCAATAACGAAGGACAAAATCACTGGACAGTTAAATGGTGCGGAATATATGAAAGCTAGTCACGTACTTATAATGGGACAGAAGGAAGCGGTGGAAAATAGTATGGTTGTTAGAAACTTGGGAACTAGAGAACAAGAAACTGTTTCCCTCCAAAACCTGCCTGAGTTTCTAAAGAAAATTCATAAAGGTAAAAAATAAACCTGTGGTTGATGTAAATAGATAGTTGTGCTAGAGTATTCCCCGTATGACAACAAATGTAGAAGTAACAAAGTCTGGAAATGAAAACAACCTAAATCTTATAAGACGCTTCACAAAAAGAGTCCAGGGATCAGGTGTTTTACCGCGTGTCCGAAGTCTCCGATATTCAGGAAGAAAAGCATCTGAATATGTAAAAAAGAAAAAAACCCTTAAAGTTCTTCGAAGAAGAGAAGAGATAGTGGAACTTATAAAAATGGGTAAGATGCCAGAAATGCCAACTCGTGGTAAGAAATAGAAATGTCTGAGAATTTTAGTATTACCAACAGAACAAAAAGCACGCAACCCAGCGTGCCTTTTGCTAAAATAAAAGAATCGGTGATGGGTAAAAAATACTCATTATCATTAGTTTTTATTGAAGAAAACAAATCGCAGGAACTCAACAGGACCTACCGTGGAATAAATAAACCAACAAATATACTCAGTTTCAGTATTGAAAAAGATAGTGGAGAAATTTTTATAACCCTAAAAGTGGTTAAAAAACAGATAAAACTTTTTAATAGAAAATTTGATAATCTGGTAGCTTTCCTGTTTATCCACGGACTTTTGCATTTGAAAGGAATGGAGCATAGTAGTACAATGGAGAAAGCAGAAGTGAAATTACGCAAAAAATTTAAAATTTAATGCGTTAGAATTCTAATTTTTCACTACGCTATTTTATAATGGCACGCAATGTCACAGTCGGCATAGATATTGGAACATCACAAATAAAAGTGGTGGTGGCAGAACTTGTAAGAGAAAGTGGAAAGAATCTAACTAGAATAATCGGCACAGGGCTCTCAGAATCAAGAGGTCTCCGACATGGATATATTGTAAACAGTGATGATGTAGCTCAAAGTATTGAAACTGCTGTAAAACTTGCTGAAAAGACATCAGGTATAAAAATAAACAGGGCTTTTGTTTCTGTTGGCGGTATTGGCCTTTCTAGTATAACGTCCTCAGCCAGCATAATCATAAGTAGAGCAGATTTGCAAATCACAGAGTTAGATATTGAAAAATTAGGAAAAGTGTGTGAGGAAAGTTTACCTGCTAACCTTTTGCAAAATAACCGAATATTGCATAGTATCCCCCTTACATACAAAATTGATGGGAAACCTGTTTTGGCTAAGTCCCCGCTGGATATGAAGGGTACAAAACTGGAGGTCAAGATGCTCTTTATTGTTTGTTTGGACCCACATTTAAATGACCTGTTGGAGGAAATTGATAAAGCAGGTATTGATGTTGTTGACTGCTTAGCGGCACCGATAGCTTCATCTTTCGTGACCTTATCAAAACAACAGAAAATGGCAGGATCTGTTTTAGCAAATATAGGCTCTGAAACAACCTCTATAGTTGTTTTTGAAAACAATATACCGATATCCTTGGAAGTCTTCCCTATCGGCTCAACTGATATCACAAACGATATTGCCCTAGGACTAAAAATTCCCCTTGAAGAAGCGGAAAATATAAAAATCGGCGGACTCGGCTCAACTTCTTTCCCAAAGAAAAAACTGGACGAGATTATTACAGCTCGACTTACTGATATGTTTGAACTTATAGAAAATCATTTAAAGAAAATTGGTCGCAATGGACTCTTGCCCGCTGGTATCTTTATCATTGGAGGAGGTGCCGGAATTAACTCCATAGAAGACTTCGCAAAAACATTTTTAAGACTTCCATCCAGAATTGGTAGTTTGTATACTGGCGAACAAAAAAGTGGCACTAAAGACTCGATTTGGGCTGTGGCCTATGGATTGTGTATGCTCGGTCTTTCAAAAGAAGAAAAAACTAATCTTGGACTACGAAATACGGTCAACAAAGGTGGTCAAAAAGTTTTTGATTGGTTTAAGCAATTTCTCCCATAAATCTACTAATTTTTCTGTTTTATAGCGATACAAAACTCTTACGGGGTCAATTGTTTGTATTTAATTTCCTTTCTGTTATAGTACTCTTATCTAATAAGATTTAACTATAAAAATATGCCCCAGATAAAACCAGATGTAGAAGCATTCGCACGAATAAAAGTTTTAGGTATTGGTGGTTCAGGCAAAAATGCGTTGAACCATATGATTAATTGCAAAGTGAAAGGAGTAGATTTTATTGCTGTTAACACTGATTCCCAAGATCTCCATCACTCTCTCTCAAAGAAAAAAATCCACATCGGTAAAAACTTAACCCGCGGGCTTGGAGCTGGGATGAATACTGAACTTGGCAAAAGAGCTGTTGAAGAAACTAAAGAAGAAGTTCAGGAGGCAATAAAAGGTGCTGACATGGCTTTCATCACTTATGGACTTGGAGGTGGAACGGGAACCGGAGCAGGTCCAGTTGTTGCCCGTATTGCAAAAGAAATGGGAGCACTGACTGTTGGAGTTGTCACAAAACCATTTTTCTTTGAGGGACAGCAAAGAATGAAGTTGGCTGATGCTGGTCTTGAGGAATTGCGACAATCTGTGGATGCTATTATTGTTATTCCGAACGACAGACTCCTTTCAACTATTAGTAAGGAAACAACTGCAAAAAATGCGTTTGCAATGTGTGATGATGTTTTGAAGTCTGCAGTTGAAGGCATCTCTGACCTAATCACCACTCCTGGAATTATTAATATAGACTTTGCTGACATCAGAGCAATTATGGAAAACGCTGGAGCAGCTCTGATGGGCATCGGTACAGCTTCTGGTGAGAAGCGAGCTGAGGAAGCAGCAAAAATGGCTATAAATAGCCCTCTTTTGGAGATTTCTATAAACGGGGCAAAGGGAGTTCTCTTCTCTATCGCTGGTGGAGATGACTTAGGAATGTTTGAAATACAGGACGCAGCGAAAATAATTACAGAATCTGTTGATCCAAATGCAAAAATAATCTTTGGTACAGTAAAAGATGACAAACTAAAGAAAGGTGAAGTCAAAATCACTGTTATTGCTTCAAACTTCCCTGAAAATTTTACAAAGAAAACTCTTTTCCAATCAACACAAGTTATTGGAATAAAAGAAAAAGATATTGAAGACAAAGGTAAAATATATAACTCTATCCCTGCTCCAATCGCTGATGATAAAAAAACAGATGGAGATGATGATGAGTGGGGTGCAGTACCCGCTTTCCTAAGACGTTCAAAACTAAAATAACTTCAAAAAACTCCTTTTCACCTTATCCTTTTTGGAGCGCGCATAAATTTTTACTAAATTTTTGCTCTCTCTCGGCTACCCGCCTGCGAAGTCTCCAAAAAGAATACGGCTCTAGGAGTTTTTAAAATTGATAATTGAAAATTTATCTTATATACTAGAACTTATGTTATACGACTTAATTATTATCGGTGGTGGACCAGCTGGAGTTTCCGCTGGAGTTTATGCTGCTCGTAAGAGACTTAAGACGCTTGTTATTACTCCCGAATTCGGTGGACAAAGTATTGTTTCAGACGGAATAGAAAACTGGATTGGAACAGTGAAAATTTCTGGAGCAGATTTGGCAAAAAATCTAAAAGAGCACTTGCTCGCATACGCAGGAGAAACCGTTTCGGTAAACGAAGGTGAATGGGTGAAGGACGTAAAGAAACCTGCCTCATCGGCAGGTAGGGATAATGAATTCGTTGTAATTACTGATCAAGGTGAATATAAAAGTAAGGCTGTTCTAATAACAACTGGAAGTACTAGACGTAAACTGGAAGTGCCAGGGGCAGAGGAGTTTGATAATAAAGGTCTGACATACTGTGCTTCTTGTGATGGTCCCCTCTTTTCAGGTCAAGACGTCGTGGTAATTGGAGGAGGAAACGCTGCTTTTGAGACCGTGGCACAGCTTCTAGCTTATTGTAAAAGTGTGACCTTACTCAACAGAACAGATAAGTTTAGAGCCGATGAAATAACCATTGCCAAACTAAAGAAAAATCCAAACTTTAAGATTATTATCAATGCAATTCCTAAAGAGGTTAAAGGTGATAAATTTGTAAAAAGTATTGTCTATGAAGATTCAACAACTAAAGAGGTTCAAGAAATAGAAACTTCAGGTATTTTTGTGGAGATTGGATTACTGTCGACAACAGACTTTGCTAAAAATATCCTAGAGTTAAATAAGATTGGACAAATACCTGTTGATCCCCGCACCCAACAATCAAAAATAGCTGGTATCTGGGCAGCTGGAGATTGCACCGATGGACTCTATCACCAAAACAACATTGCCTCAGGAGATGCGGTTAAGGCACTGGAGGATATTTATATAACAATGATGACTAAATAGACTGTGCGCGATACAGGGCTCGAACCTGTGGCCTGCTCAACGTCAATGAGCCGCTCTACCAACTGAGCTAACCGCGCATATTTAACCCCATAAAAGTAACATATTTTTGCTTTTTAGACAAAAAATGCTATAGTTTTCTGGTCATTTGGCCCTATCGTCTAACGGTTAGGACACGGCCTTTTCAAGGCTTAAATCCGGGTTCGATTCCCGGTAGGGTCACAAGGTGAAAATTTTATCCATTGAAACATCTTGCGATGAGACGGCGGTTTGTATTGTAGAAGCAGAAGGGGGGGTAGAATCCCCTTCTTTTGAAGTCCTTGGAAATGCGCTCTTTTCACAAGTTGATTTGCATAAAGAGTTTGGTGGAGTTTTTCCGAGCTTGGCCAAACGAGAACATGCCAAAAACCTACCTGCGCTTTTTAAAAAAGTTCTTGCTGAAGCAAATTTTTTAGCTGAGAAAGACAATGACTACTCAGAAAATTTGTGGAAAGAAATTGAATCTATTTTAATAAAAGAAAAAGAACTCTATCCATCATTTAGAAATTTATTAAATACAATAATAAAACCCGATATCAATGCGGTAGTTGTGACAGAAGGACCAGGACTTGAGCCCGCTCTATGGGTTGGAGTGAGTTTTGCTCTGGCTCTTGGAAAACTTTGGGGTATTCCTGTTATCGGAGTAAACCACATGGAAGGTCATATCGCTTCTGTGTTGATGAACCCAGAATCACAAAAAGTGGACTTTCCTGCTTTAGCTGTTTTAATATCTGGCGGACACACAGAAATAGTCAAAATAGATGGTTGGGGAAAATATAAGGTAATCGGTGAAACGGTTGATGATGCTGTCGGTGAGGCTTTTGATAAAACAGCTAGAATGTTAGGACTTCCATATCCAGGTGGACCAGAAGTATCCAAATTAGCAGAACTTGCAAGGACTCAAAACATACCTCAAGTAGCCAAACTGCCTAGACCAATGCTCCACTCAAAAAACTTAAATTTCTCATTCTCAGGACTTAAAACGGCCGTCTTGTATTATATTCGTGATAATTTTGCGGGAAAATACGAAAATATGACTCTAGATAATAAAGCTGACTTGGCTAGAGAATTTGAGTCATCAGTACTTGAAGTTTTGGAAACTAAAACAGTTGAAGCATTAGATGAAACAGGAGCAAAAACACTTATCGTCGCTGGAGGAGTAATAGCAAGTAGCAAAATCCGTGAGACATTTTTTGGGCTTGAAACAGCACGTACAGACCTTAAAGTAAGGATACCTGAGAAATCCTTAGCAACAGATAACGCTATTATGATAGCCTGTGCAGGATACCTTAAAATACTAAATGAGCCGACAGTTTTAAGTAATCCACAGAATATTGTTGCTAAAGGCAACTTAAAATACAAAGTCGTGGTATAATTTGTGCGGAAGTACAAAAGAAAAGACCCGCTTAGGCGGGGCTTTTCTTTGTTTTTATTTCAAATCAATTTCCTTGTTTATATCTTCAATTTTTTTGTTATTTCTGTATTGTCTGTACCATAAATATGACATAGCGATAATCACTAGAATAAGTATGATGTTTAGCCAACCGAAAGCTCCTGCTCCAGCTACACAGGCTTCTGCAGTATTAAATAATTTATCAAACACCCCATCAAATGGCCAAGTTAGAAAGGCAAGTGCCATATTTGCAAACCTACTTCCCAGAGTTTTTACGTTAGATATAATTTCTCCTGCTATTTTTTCAGTAGTAGAAGACACCCCAGCAAGTGTTGAAAGTCCTGAAGTGGAGTTTTCGTTTGTCCCAACAGAGTTATCTATAATTGGCACTAGTTCAATTGGATCTCCACCCCCTACACCATCCCCTCCTGTAGGAAGAGTAACCCCAGCATTTCTAAGGCTTAATAGGAAATTTCTAAATGTGTCTATTTCTAACTGCTCCAATTGAGTGACTGGAAAAGCCATTCTGCAGTATATTTCGTTTACTTTTTTCTTTGTAAGAATATATGTGTAAGCAGTAGGAGCTGTGTGTCCCCAAGGAGTTAAGATGTCACCCTTGTATCTGTCTTGAAAGGCGTTAAGAGCCACTATAGTTTGGTCATCATAGACTCCAGTAATTTGCACTGTAGTAAACCCTTCAAGGTCTCGAAGAAATACTTGTAACTTTCTAACCTCAACTGGGTTGTTGTTAAAGTCCTTTCGTAGAAAATCATATAGGTAATAGCAAGAAGTTATTGATGCACCTGCAACTTGTGGAGTTGGAGTAGGGTTGGGTATTGATCCAACTATTGGACCGTTTCCGCCACCTCCTCCACCACCTCCACCACCTCCTCCA
>CAYITW010000028.1:0-9791 GCA_964366395.1 uncultured Candidatus Saccharibacteria bacterium | reverse complement strand
ACTATTATTATGGACAAGATGACAGGCCGATCAAAAGGATTCGGTTTCGTCGAAATGGCTAATGACGCTGATGCTGATAAAGCAATCGAAAAGTGGAATGGTCAGGAACTTGATGGACGAAAGCTTACAGTAAATGAAGCTCGTCCAATGGAACCAAGAGCTCCAAGAACAGGTGGAGGATTTGATAGGGGCGGTGACCGAGGTGGCCGAACTTGGTAAATTAAAGATTTTTAAATTTAGCGAAATTCTTTGTTGGACTTCAAAATTTAATTCTCAACGTATTACTATACGTCTCGAATTAAATTTCTCATCCGCCTCGAATTTCATCTAAATTATAAAAACTTTAAAATACTACGAATCATTCGTAATAAACAAAAAACCGCTTTTGGCGGTTTTTTGTTGTCCGATCAAAATTTCTTCCGTGACCAATGTTTCTTACGAGCGAAGTGAGTGTAGAAATTGGAAGCGATCTGCGTTTTATTCATAAAACGGGAAGTCCTTGTGGGGGACTCGAAAGGCACTAAGTGCCCGTGTGGTGTAAAATTTAGGCAGTGATACAATATATATATGTTTCACCACAGACTAACTAAAAGATTTATATGGATAGCCGTTGTTTTAATAGTTTTTATTGCTATTGTTGCCTTTTTATATACCGAGACTTATCCCGCAAGAGTGATTATAGGTGGAAAATCATTTCAAGTAGAAGTAGTTGATACAGATTACCTTTTTGCTAAAGGTTTATCTGAAAGAAATACTCTTTCAGCAGATGAAGGAATGTTTTTTGTTTTTCAAAATCCAAGCAAGCACGGCTTTTGGATGAAGGATATGAAATTTTCAATTGATATAATTTGGATTGATGAGAATTTTATTATTAATCACATAGAAAAATCTGTTTCTCCAAACACATACCCTAAAGTTTTTAATTCAGATAAAGATTCTATCTATGTTTTAGAAGTTTTGGCTGGAGAAGCTGAAAAGCTCGATATTAAAATTGGAGACAAGGTGAAATTTATAAAATATTCTTTCTAAATAGGTATAAGTTGTAGGATTTTGTAAGAGGCACCCTTTACATAAAAACTTTTTTATATCTTGATATTTTTTGAATGGTTATCCACAGTTTTTTTAGATTTAATTGGAGTACAATAAATGTACGAAATAAGAAATTTGGAAATCTTTCGTTTTTATTAGAAAAAAGTTTAATTTTTAGAAAAATCATGCCTAAGCTCGCAAAAAAATCTCGAAAAATAGAAAAAAAGGTCGAAAAAAGAAATACTCTAATTGCAAAAGTTGAAAAAAGAAATGGAAAAGTTGTGGTGTTTGATATCGAACGAATAACAAATGCTGTTTACAAAGCAATGCTTGCAGCCAACGAAGGATCAATGGAAGAAGCGGAGATGGTTGCCAATAAGGTTTATGCAGATTTAGTAAGGATTTCCAAGAAGCATCCAAATTTCATTCCAACTGTTGAAGGAATACAAAACTCCGTAGAAAAAGAACTCATGCTTTCAGAATATGTGGCAACTGCAAAAGCATATATTCTTTATCGTGAAGAAAGAAATCGTTTGCGATACAAAGGAATTGAAGTTCCAGAGAAAGTAAAAAAACTTACTGAGGATTCAAAAAAATATTTTAGAAATCCTTTGGGCGAATTTATTTATTATCGAACATATTCAAAATGGGTGTCAGAAGAAAATCGTCGCGAGACATGGATAGAGACTGTCGACCGTTACATGTATTTCATGAAAGAGAATCTTGGGAAAAAATTAAAAGATTCTGAATATAAAGAAGTTCGCGAAACAATTTTAAAACAAGAAGCAATGCCTTCAATGCGACTTTTGCAATTTGCTGGTTCTGGCGCAAGAGCTACAAATGTTTGTGCGTATAACTGCTCTTTCATCGCTCCAGAAAAATTCCAAGATTTTGCTGAAGTGATGTACATATCAATGTGTGGAACTGGTGTGGGATTTTCTGTAGAAAGTGAAAATATTCAAAAACTTCCACAAATAAAAAGACAAACAGGAAAAAAAATTACTACTTTTGTAATTGATGATAGTAAAGAAGGGTGGTGTGATGCATTAGCACTTGGTATGAAAACTTGGTCAGAGGGAGTAGATATTGATTTTGATTTTTCAGGACTTAGGCCAGCAGGAGCTAGACTTAAAACTATGGGAGGGAAGTCTTCTGGGCCAGAACCATTGAAACAGTTACTCTCCTTCACTCGCACAAAAATGCTTGCTCGCCAAGGCAGGAGGCTTGAGAACATAGATGCTCATGATATATTGTGCAAAATAGGTGAAATAGTGGTTTCTGGAGGGGTTAGGAGGAGTGCTATGATATCTCTCTCAGATTTAAATGATGTAAACATTAGGGATGCTAAGAAAGGTCAGTTTTGGATGACAGATCCACAACGCTCACTAGCTAATAACTCTGCTGTATATGAAGTAAAACCGACCAACACAGAGTTTATGGAAGAGTGGATCGCTCTTATGAAGTCTGGTTCAGGCGAGAGAGGAATATTTAACCGTGATGGTTTACAGTACACACTACCAGATAGAAGACTTTCACAGTTTACTCGCGAAAAACCTAGATTTGGAACAAATCCATGTGGAGAGATTATTCTTCAATCAAAACAGTTTTGTAATTTGTCAGAAATAGTTGCTCGTGCAGAAGATACAGAAGCAACACTTATGCGAAAAATGAAAATCGCTACGATTCTGGGAACATATCAAGCAACTCTTGTTCATTTCCCATACCTTTCCAAAGAGTGGATGGAGAATTGTAAAAAGGAGGCTCTTCTAGGTGTTTCAATAACAGGCCAGTGGGATTGTCCTGTTGTTAGAAAACCAGAGATGATGAAGAAATTAAAAAATGAATCAATCAAACTGAACAAAATCTATGCAAAACGCTTTGGTATAAACCAATCAACCTGTATCACATGTGTAAAGCCATCCGGGAATCTTTCTCAAACAGTGGATTCATCTTCAGGAATTCATCCAAGACACTCCGCCTTCTATATTCGTCGAGTAAGAATTGCTTCAACCGATGCTCTTTTCAAAATGCTCCGCGACCAAGGTGTGCCGTTTCATCCAGAAGTAGGTCAGACAATGGAAAATGCTACGACTTTTGTTTTGGATTTTCCTGTTAAGGCACCAGACCGAGCCGTATTCAAAAATGACCAAACAGCTATCGACCAACTTGAGTATTGGAAAATGGTCAAAGAAAATTTCACAGAACACAATCCTTCAACTACTATCTCAATCGGTGATGACGAATGGATAAGAGTAGCAGATTGGATTTATGAAAACTGGAATATTATAGGAGGTTTAGCTTTTCTTCCCCGCGATAATCATGTTTACCAACTTGCACCTTATGAAAGTATAGATGAGAAAACATACAAGGAAATGTTAAAACGTTTTACTCACATTGACTTCTCAAAGATCGTCACATATGAAGCAACTGATGAATTAAACCAAAAAGCGGAACTGGCTTGTGTTGGGGGGGTTTGTAGTATCGACGACATAGTCACCACAGAAGTGAAAGCTTAGAAAAACTCCCGAATCTGGCGAACTCCTCGTTCCCAATTTGAAAATGTTCGTCACCTTAGCACTAACTAAGGCTCCTCACCTTTTCAAATTCACCACAAGAGTACTTCTTGTTTTATAAATAAAACAAAGTTGCTCACGTCGGATTTCATCCAGATTCGGGAGTTTTGTGGTTATTTGCAATTTATAGAGATAATCATTATATTTGGGGAGGAAGGGTAGGAGCTCATGCTCACAATGACATCACTACTTCGGGCCGCTAAAATGGGATTTACAGGGGAAGATAGTCGCCCCAGTCTCCGTCGTCGCAGGCATTCAACACTTGTATTATGTGAGGGTTGTGAAGGTAAGAAAAGGCACCGTTGCAAGAAAAAGTTCAAGGTATTGTGTATTGTTACTACCAAATCAGGACGGTTGAAACTTACACAAACGATCATGAGCTGTCCTTGTTCTAAGTGCAACAAAAAGTGAACAAAATCTCGAGGAGTCACTACCCCTCGGGATTTTTTGTTATCCTGTGCAACGGGAGTCTACATTTGATATAATTAATTCATAATTATTAAACACATAATATGAAGAAAATTAAAGTTGCTATAAATGGTGGTGGCAGGATTGGGCGAGCTTTTTTTAGAATAGCTCACGAGAGAGAGGATATCGATGTGGTGGCGATAAATGATTTGGGTAATATCGATAACATCGCTTACTTACTAAGATACGATACTACTTACGGTCCAAGTGGTTTTGAAATAAAAGTTGCTTCTGACAAAAAAAGCATGAATGTGGATGGAGACGAGGTTAAATTTTTATCAGAAAAAGATCCTACAAATCTTCCTTGGAAAGATCTGGAAGTAGATGTAGTGGTTGAGTCAACAGGTTTTTTCACTTCATTTGAAAAGGCTCGGGCTCACGTCACAGCGGGTGCAAAAAAAGTTGTGATTACCGCTCCAGCTCACGGAGACGCTTCTGCCGCAGATGAAGGCACTATACTTATGGGTGTAAATTGTGACTCACTTAAAGATATGGTCGTGACTTCAAACGCTTCTTGTACTACCAATGCGGGAAGTCCAATTTTAGAAATTCTACGTAAAACTGTGGGAATTGAAAAGGCAATTTTGGATACGGTTCATGCTATGACCGCAAGTCAAAGTATTGTAGATAGTATGAATAGTAAAGATTTCAAAGAAGGTAGAGCTGCTTCTCAAAATATTGTTCCTACAAAAACAGGTTCAGCAGAAGCACTAACAAAAGCCATTCCTGATTTGGTGGGTAAATTCGATGGTCTAGCTATGAGAGTTCCTATTATAGTTGGTTCAATCGCTGACATCACATTTATTTCAAGTAAAAACACCACAGTTGAGGAGATTAACGACATTTTACGAAATGCCTCTAAAGACAAACACTGGGAGAAAATTTTCTCTGTAGTTGAAGACCCAGTTGTTTCATCCGATATCGTTGGAAGTAAGTTCGCCTCTATTGCTGACTTAACTCTAACTCGGGTTGTGGATGGCAACTTGGTAAAGGTGATGGCTTGGTATGATAATGAAATGGGGTACACTTACTCACTTATGGAGCATGTTGTGAAAACTGCCAGTTTTCTTTAATTATGAAAAGACTATATTATAGTTTTGCTTACATCTTTCTACTTGGAATTCCGGCTTACTTTTTTTACAGTTCAGATAGAATAGATTTAGGTTCTCTAGTCTTAACAATAATTATTGTCTTTATTATCGGTAGTGTTTTTGATATTTGGGCAGTTAGACAAGGTAGAAAAGACAGATTTTTTATATGGCAATATAACGAAAAATCTATTATAGGTTTAAAGATTAGAGGAGTTCCAATTGAAGATTATATTTTATTTTTAGTACTGACACCTATTTTTATAATTTCTTTATATACCCTAATCCTTAACTCTATATGAAAATTTACATTGGTTCAGATCATGCACAGGTTTAGATTAAAAAAGATTTAATATTATTTTTGTAATATATATGCTATCTAATTTAAAAAAACATCCATCAACATATGTAATCTTATTACTGGCTTCTCCGAAGTTGATTTTATTTTTTTGTAGTTTTTTCCCAATCTTTAATATAAATTATAATTTAATATTTGCTGTCCCAATACTACTAGCGATTTTTTTACATTGGATCCTATTTATTTTACCGTTAAAATTATTCTTGTCCATATTTTCTCTTTCATCCACCGCATTTATAAGCGGTTATTCAGAGGCACTCATCCAATCCTTTTCGTTACTTGGTTGGCTTGTTATAATAATCTTTTGGTTGATAATATGTGTCATATTGGAAAGTGCGCACCATTTTTTCTTTGTAAAGGAACCAATAGTAAAATAAAATGAAAATATATATTGGTTCAGATCATGCGGGGTTTGAAATGAAAAAGGACTTAATCTCTTATTTGAAAGAGAGTGGTTTAGAAGTCGTAGATTGTGGACCAGATAAGTATATTCATGACGATGACTATCCGGATTATGTTTCTATCGTAGCTGGACATGTTTCAAAAGAAAAAAATGTTGTTGGAATTGTAATAGGTCGTAACGGACAAGGTGAAGCTATAGTTGCAAATCGTTTTTCTTTTGTCCGCTGTGCCGTTTTTTACGGAGGTTCAAAGCATATGATAACTCTATCTCGTGAGCATGATGATGCAAACATGCTTTCCCTTGGTTCAAGTTTCCTTACAAACGATGAGGCGAGGAGAGCTGTTGACCTTTTCCTTCATGTAAAATTTTCTGGCGACGAACGGCATATAAGAAGAATAAAGAAAATAGAGCAATATGACTAAAATAGTTCCGGCTATAATTCCTTTTTCAAAGGAGCAATTACTTGAGGAAATAAAAAAAGTCTCAAAGTTTGCAAAACTAGTACAGATAGATATTTCTGACGGTATTTTTACAGGAGTAAAAACTTGGCCATACAACGGTCGTGACGTTGATTTTTTTGAAAAATTGAAAACGGAAGAGGAGGGTTGGCCAAGGTGGGAAAATATTGAGTTTGAAATACATCTAATGCTTCAATCTCCCGAAGATGTTTTGGTGGATTGGATAAAAACTGGTGCGGTGGCTGTTATCGCCCACATAGAATCAACTACTAACTTTCAAAAAGTCATAGACACTTGTCGCGGAGCTTCTATTTCTCTCGGTCTCGCCATAAAGCCATCGACAGACATTACTCAAGTAGCTCCTTTTGCCTCACAAGTAGATTTTATTCAGGTGATGGGTAGTGACATGCTTGGTAAACACGGCATTCCTCTCGACTTTAAAGCTGTAGAACAAATAAAATCATTGCGAAAGCTTTATCCCGAGAGTATAATTGCTATTGATATTGGTGTTAATGCAGATACTGTAGAAACTCTGATTTTGGCTGGGGCGAATAAACTGATTTCTGGCGGAGAGATTCTAAATGCAGCTAATCCAGAGGAAGTTTTTAAGTATCTTGCTTCTTTTAGTTGAAAGTACTTTATATATGAATAATCTCACCGAGGAAAAAATAAAGTTTCTAGAGGAAAAAGCTAGAGATATTCGAGTTTCAATAATAGAGATGCTTGTTTCTGCCGGCTCAGGTCACTCCGCTGGTCCTTTGGGTATGGCAGATGTTTTTGCCACACTTTACTTCCACCTTTTAAAACATAATCCGAAAGATCCATTTTGGGTTGAAAGAGATAGACTCGTTCTTTCAAACGGGCACATCAATCCTGTTCTTTATTCTACAATGTCTCACGCAGGCTATTTTCCGCTTTCAGAGCTTCTGACCTTGCGAAAGTTTGGTTCTCGTTTACAAGGCCATCCTTGGAGAGAGCGTTTACCAATGCTAGAAAACAGTTCAGGGCCGTTGGGTTCGGGACTTTCACAGGCAGTTGGGATGGCTATAGCTGACAGAATGGATAATGGTAAAACCTCCAAAAGATTTTTTTATTGCATTATGAGTGATGGGGAGCTAGATGAAGGTCAGAGTTGGGAGGCAATCCTTTTAGCAGGGAAAGAAAGACTCGGTAATCTCATCGTTATCTTGGACCGCAACAATATTCAAATAGATGGTTACACTGAAAATGTTATGCCACTTGAACCTCTTTCTCACAAGTTTGAGAGTTTTGGTTTTCACGTGGAAGAAATAGATGGTCACAATTTTCAAGCGATAGTGGAGGCTGTTGGACGAGCTCAAGCTGTTTTTGACGGCCCCTCAATTATAATTGCAAGAACTATTCCAGGGAAAGGAGTTTCTTTTATGGAAAAAGATTTTAAATGGCACGGTGACCCTCCTGGTATAAAAGATATGAAAGGTGAGCCAGCAAAGGCAGATCAGGTAAAAATTGCATTACATGATCTTCGTACACTAGGTGGTCAAATAAGAGGCGAACATGAATAAAATATTTGTATGTTAAACAAATCTCAAAAATTAAATCCAAAACTGTTTGATAAAAAAGTGGAACAAATTCCAATCCGAAAAGGTTTTGGCGAAGGTTTAGCCACCCTCGGCGAGAGAAATCCACAAGTTGTCGGACTTTGTGCTGACCTTACAGTTTCAACAACCATGAATCTTTTCCGGGATAAGTTTCCAGAGCGATTTGTGGAGCTTGGTGTTGCAGAACAAAATATGGCGTCTGTTGCTAGTGGTATGTCGGCTATGGGCAAAATTCCTTTTATTTCCAGTTACGCAATGTTTTCTCCTGGTAGAAATTGGGAACAAATTCGCACCACTATTTGCTACAACGATAGAGCCGTAATAATAGCCGGTTCTCATACAGGAGTTTCTGTGGGGCCTGATGGGGGAACTCATCAAGCCATAGAAGACATTGCTTTAACCCGAGTTGTACCAAATCTTATAGTCATCTCGCCATGCGATGCAATAGAGGCACAGAAAGCTACAATAGCTTCTGCTGGTTTAGGTAAACCGGTCTATATCCGCTTAGCTCGTGAGGCAACTCCAGTTATTACAACGGAAGAAACACCTTTTAAAGTTGGAAAAGCACAAATTTATTACGGTGATGAGAAAGGAAAAGCAGACGTCGGGATTGTGGCAACTGGTGCTTTACTTTACAAAGCACTGAAGGTTGCTGAAACTCTTAAATCCGAAAATATTTCTGTAAAAGTTTTAAACATTTCAACGATAAAACCAATTGATGTAGAAGCGTTGGTTAGTTTAGCAAAAACCACAGAAGGGATTGTTACTGTGGAAGAACATCAGATTATTGGAGGACTTGGCGGAGCCGTGGCAGAAGTTTTAACTCAAAATTTTCCAGTGCCAATAGAGTTTATCGGGGTTAAAGATAAGTTTGGTCAATCAGGAACTCCGGATGAACTTTTGGAACACTATGGAATGGGGGAGTCACATATATTGGAAGCGTGCAAAAAGGTAATAGGCAGGAAGAATTAATAAATAATAAAAAGACGATGGGTTTAACATCGTCCTTTTTGTACTATGCAGTAGGGAACTCAACGAAGTCGAGCTCAAACTCACGAAGCGTGGGTAGAGCAACATCTCTGATAGCTCTTGACGTTGTTTCATCAACCGCTGACAAGCGCATCAGGATGTCAGAAACCCTCACTTTGCCTGTGTCTGGTAGTCCGTAGGACCTGCAGAATCTCCTTGCGCATTCCACATGGAAGCCAACGTACTTAGATTCGTCACCTTCCCTATGATTTCTTTCGTGCAAGGACAGCATGTCTGTGACAAAGATTTCACAAACAGAACAGTCTGCCGTGAGAACCTCGATCCAGTCCAGTTGTTCATTGTAAATAACATGTGGTTTGAATTGTCCGAAATTCGGACCCATCGCTTCACGAACAAGACGAGTTAATTCTTCTTCGTTTGGTTCATGTATCATTTCTACCTCCGTATCCAATACTAACAGAGTGGTAAGGGGTGGTCAAAATTGCCTATAGTTTTTTTAGTACAAAATCTTTCGGAGCTTTTATTAAATAATCTTCTAGTTTCTCGCGAGTAAGAAGTCCCTTTTGTGCACCAACTTGAAGTACAACTGCCATTGAGTTGACAGGTCCCCACATCAAAGCTTCTTCCAAAGGTTTACCAAGGGCCAGTGCAGAAACGATAGTTGAACCAAAAGCATCTCCAGCTCCTGTTCTTTCAAATGGTGTATGAGGATAGATCGGTATGAGCCAAGACGCACCACTCTTACTGTCATACGCATAAGCACCAGCAAATCCATCTGTGATAACAACAATTTTTGGTCCAAGTTCGGCAACTGCCCTAAGTAATGCAGGCAAGTCTCGTGACG